>CALYTW010000022.1 GCA_945487905.1 uncultured cyanobacterium | reverse complement strand
CAGCTAGCTTGACAGGATTATTCTCTTGGGGCTGGGGCGATAACCACGATGCTGAATTACAAGGAGACACATTCTATTTCAAAAATGAATTAACAGGAAAAGAGGAAACTTGTACCGACCAAACAACCGTAAAAGCAAAAGCAAATTATGCACGGGTTAACGAATATAAAAATATTAACGATGGGAATACTAATTCAGGAACGGGTATCTATATAGGATGTGCAACAACAAGTAAGGATACTTACTATGTATACATTGATAGAAACGAAATGATAAATAAGTTTAAAGAATTTCTTGGCATTAATTAAAATAACGATTAGTTTGTTTGTGGAATATAAAAAAGATAGTAAGATGGTTTGGAATTAAAGGTGCGATTATACAATCGCACCTTCTTCTTTTATCATTCCTTCTCCTGTTAATAATCAGGAGAAGGTGTCACGAAGTGACGGATGAGGTAAAATTGGAAAATAACTTCCCAAAACCTCACTAACATTTTACCATTCTCTTATTTTAAATATTGATAATAGAAATTAAGCAATTTATAATATAAATTGTAAGGGGTATGAAAAGATGGCAAATAAAAGAATTTTTTTAGGAATAGGGTTGTTATGTGCAATCGCAGGTGCTGTTGGTATTTTTCTGATTGAACACGAACCGGCACTTAAACCGCAGGCAGAAATTAAAACCGTGAAAAAGCCTCTTAGTGTCTCTGCCCAACAACCGGTAAAAAAAGAAGAAGTTTTTACTAAAACTGATTTGTACTCAAATACACCCTATTATCTTCCGTTTATTTCAATATCGGAAATTTCAAAACTCCCCCCTGCTTTAAAAAAGAAAACTGATGAACTGCTTGAAAATTCACAAGGATTTTATTACTTGAAAATAAACAATAAAACCGGAGATACCGCAGTTATACTGCAAAACCCTGCTAAAATTAACAACAATTACACAAGACATGGTCTTCAAATAGCAACAATTTCTAAAGAAGGAGTCGTTACTTATGAAAATATCGGCTATTCCGGAGATGAAGGCGAAATCGGAAATGCTTGGGAAAAAAAGACCGACAGCTGGGAATTTGATACATCAACCGAACCGTACAGACCTTTGAAACATTCAACATTCGATAAGCGAAAAAAGGTTATGTATACTGAAATATGGAATTATGAAGAATCAGAACCAATTAAATATCAAATGAAAGATTCTAAGGGTAAAGTTGTCTCAATTTTAAAAGAAGCCGTTGATGACAATGCAAATTACAGCAGAGAACACATTTTTTATGATGAAAATGGAAATATAATAAAAAGTCTGTCAGCAAATTACGAGGGTGCTGATATAAAATGGTTTACCTATTATGATTCTGAAAATCCTGACAGGAACGTGACAATCGAAAGCGTGTATGATAACGGTTTGAAAGTCGCAGAAAAAGTCTATAACCAGGAATTTAAACTGGAATATGATTTAAAAGCCGAATATACTGACGGCGAAAGAACGAAAATTACACTTCTAAATTCAGAGGGCAAACTTCTGGAGCGTTTTAAAAACTAATCTATATTCAGCTTGTAGAACCGTTTTTGGATTTGCCGGAATTCTTTTTTAATTCTTTTTGCTGAAGTTTTCTTTCTCGAATTTTCATCATGGTTTCCATGTCCATCTGTCTCAGCTGGCGCTCATATTCTAATTTTTTAACTTTTTTATCAAATTCTTCCGCTTCTTTTAATTTCTTATTTTCTTCTTTTTCAAGCTCTTTCGCTCTTTTTGCTTCAAATTCGACTTCTGAAGCATCCTTAACGGAATCTTCAGCTAATCTGTAGCCGACAATGGAAACCGGAATATTTACACCCTCGAAATCTTCAGGTTTAACTATGCTTCCGTTTACACCAACACTCCATGTGCCAAGAAATTTCGGAACATCTCCGGTATAGGCATACGCACTTAAAATAACTCTGTCATCATCCTCCGCATCAAACCCCAAAGGATATATGTCCCAGCGTTTCTCGTCAAAATCGATACCTTCTTTTTCCGCCCAATAATTGATTATTGCATCACGAACCTGAGGATATTTTGTTGCCTGTCTCGTTTCAAAGTCGTATACCCACAAATCGGTCTGCCAGATTCCGTCGTGTCTGTGTCCGACTTTCTCTTTTACGACAAGCTTTTTATTGTCGCTTGAAAAATCAATTGGTGTAAGAGTTCTGAATATAAACTTTGTATCAATATCTTTATCCGTTGAAATTAGCGGTTTATCTTCTTTTTGAACAATATTTGCTCTCATTACTTTTTCCGTGTCCGTAAGAGCAGGATCAAGCTTAATTAAAAATAAATCACATGAAGTGCAATCGGTTTCGGCATAATAATAAACCGCAGGATACACCAGCATTGTCTTGTCGCCGGAAATTATTCCCTGTGCATTTATTTGTCTGTCAAAATTCAGTTTTCTGGGAAGCGCAAGTTCAGGACTTCCGATAGGGTCGTTATACTTTACCAGCTTAAATGTTTTTTGCGGGACATAAACCATATTTGAATCTTTTGGAATTTGAGCTTCCTCAACTTTTATATCAACCTTTGTTTTAGCTCTGGATTTTGCTTCGTATTCTTCAACCGTCATATATCCGGATTCAGGCAGCTTGCTCTTTTCATATTTTTCGGTTGCTTCGATTTTTTCAACCTCATTTTGATAAATACATTCCGCAACTCCTCTGTCACGTTTTTTCATCAGAGGATATTTCATTTGATTAAAATGTACTTTCGCAGCCATAACTGCACCAGCTAAAGTCGTAAACATTATACCAGACTCTCTTTCATTGCTTTAACCGTTGCCTGAGTTCTTGTTGCGGTACAGAGTTTTTGTAAAATACTGTGAACATGAGCTTTTGCCGTTGCTCTTGAAATGACCAGCTTTTCAGAAATTTGCGGATTGGAAAGTCCGTCAACCATAAGGCTTAAAACATCAAGTTCTCGTTCTGTTAATCCGTAAGAATTCTTTGCTTTTTCAAAATTCGGTTCTGAAACCGAGTTTTGTGCGGTTATTTTTCCGAGATTTGAAAATACAACCTTTGCAATAGCAGGGTCAATCCAGCCAACACCTTCGTTTACGGCTTTTATGGCAGAAATTGTTTGTTCCGGAGTAGCTCCCTTCATAACATATCCGTCTGCGCCTGCGGAAAACGCACTCAAAATATCTTGTTCGCTGTTTCTTGAAGTAAAAATAAGTATTTTTGCTTCCGGTAAAAATTCCTTAATTCTTGCAGTAGCTTCAATCCCATCCATGTTTGGAAGTCCGATATCCATTAATACTACATTAGGAGAATACTCCCTTGCTTTTCTGACCCCTTCTATTCCGTCCGAAGCTTCCGAAACAAGATTAATCCCCTCAGTTTTTTGAAGCACCATACTCAAGCCCATTCTAAAAAGTTCGTGGTCTTCTATCAAAAGAACGTCTATCATTTTATACCCCGCTTTCTGTATGGCATAATTCTTTATTAATATTGACAACATCCGTTAAAAGGAATGAAAACTCACTGCCTTTATTCAATACACTTTCAACCCAAATTTTTCCGCCATGAGATTCTATAATCTGACGTGAAAGGTACAATCCAAGTCCTGTACCGGATGAACGTTTTCTGCTTGTCCCTTGCGAAAATCTCTGAAACATATTTGGAATATCTTCAGCAGGAATTCCAGAACCGTTATCTGATACGGAAAAGATTAAATCTGCCCCTTCATTTTTTATCGTTATTTTTATCATACCCGCTTCTTGTGTGTAATTTATTGCATTTCCGCAGAGATTACAAATCACACGGCGTAATTCTCCTCTGTCTGCGGTAATTTCCATTCCTTTGCGTTCACATTCTATTGAAAAGTCAAGATTTTTAGTTATTGCAAGAGGTTGAAGTTCATCATAAACCTGTTTTGCAAGCTCATAAATGTTAAATTCACTTTTGTTGAGTACAAGTTTTTCGGCATCATATTTATAAACTTCCAAAAGTGCATTTACAAGTCCCAGCAAATCTTCATTGCTCTTTTGCATTGTAGCAAGAAGAAGTTTTTGTTTTTCATCAATTTCTCCCAATGCGCCGTTCAAGAAGAAAGAAAGTGTTTGAATTGCGGCAAGAAGCGGTGTGCGAAGATCATGAGTAAGGGTTGCGATAAAGTCATCCCTTAATTTATCAGACTTTTTCTGCTCGGTAACATCTCTTATAACTCCCACAAATCTTTTAAAATCTTCATCAGGGTTGATTCTTGCAAAACTTATTTCTACCGGAACTATGTTTCCGCTTAAGGGATTTTTTATACAAAAATCTCTCAAAAACAATTCGTTGTTTTCGGCAGTATGAAGTTCTTTGGAAATAAAAGTTTTTTTACTGAACAGGAAATCGTCAATACTTGAATTTACGATTTTGTTGTTTACAAGTCCTATTAAGTTTTCGCATGCAGGATTTACCTGTTCGATAATTCCGTCTTCGTTGAGAATAACAATACCGTCTGCACAATAATTTACAACACCCGAAAGCTTTGCATTTGTAAGCCTTAAATCTACAGTTCTTTCTTCAACAAGCTGTTCAAGGTTACGAGAATATTTTTCGAGTTCTTTTTTAGCACATTCAAGCTCTGTAATTTTTTTTCGAAGTTCTGAAAGCAAATAGCTTCTTTCTATTCCGTTTTTGATATTAATAACTAAATCACTGTTATTCCAAGGTTTTTCGATGTATCTGTAAAGCCCGATTTCGTTGATGGCACGTATAGCATTTTTTTTGTCCGCATAACCCGTCAGAATAATTTTGCTGACTTCTGGGTAAATATTTTTTACTTCACTAAGAAATTCTAATCCGTTCATTTCAGGCATCATAAAGTCAGATATAACTATATCAGGCTTGTTTGAATTCAAAAAATCCAGTGCATCCTGAGGTTTATTAAAAACATGAACGTCCGTAAATCCTTCAACCTTCAATAAAACTGAAATTGCGGAAGTTACAACCTTCTCATCATCGACTACAACAATCATTCCCTTTTCCATAATTTAATATTAAACCAAATAATCCGATTAGACAAATTATTAACAATTATTACCATTGTGTGTTATAATTTGAACAAAACCGGAGGGTTTATGAAAAAAATTACTAAAACAGGATTTACTCTCGCAGAAATTCTTGTTGCGTTAGGTATTGTTGGTGTGATATCCGCAATGACGATATCTGCTTTAACTGCAGGTGTGCAAAAGAAACAGCTTGCCGTCTCGCTCGGAAAAGATGTTGATGTTATTGAAACAGGATGCCAAAAGCTTATTCAATATGCATCAGGCATATCAACAGACGGAGATTTCTTGGGTCATTATATGATTAATAAAGCTCTAAATGGGTCAGATATAGGTTCCGCCGCTTCAAATTCAATAAGCGGTAATAACCTGTGGATAGGCACAGGCACTTTCTTTGGAACTAAAGCTTTGACATCCACGGAAGTTGCGAATTATAAAAAGTCGGTCACAGCTTTTAATAACGGTTCAGCATCTCCTTCGCCAAATGATCTGGCAGGTTCTAATATAGTTGTACATGAAAAATCAGGTGCATATTTCGGAACAAAAGGGGTAACAGAAAGTGCTTCTTATTCCGACCCAATAGTAGGGTACATCTATATTGATGTCAATGGGGCATCTTCTCCGAATAAGTACGGCAGAGATGTTTTTTTGTACGGACTGACGGATGCGTGTCATATGATTCCTGCAGGTACAGCAAGAATGGAGGCAATAAACAGCAGGTTACCTAAAGAAACTGATACGACAGGGTGTAAAGAAGGTTCTGCTGTATCAAACGGATTGTCATGCACGGCAAGGGTTGTAAGAGAAGGTTATAAAATAAGTTACTAATAAGAAGGAGAAAATAATTATGGCAGATTCAAAATTACTCGCAAGCATTCAAAGAAGCGATACAGAACAGTTACAGATTTCTATTTCGGAATACAAAGGAAAAAGTTATTTTAACTTGAGAATATTCTATACAACAGATGATGGCGCAACATGGCTTCCGACAAAAAAAGGTGTAACCTTTGCACCTGACCAGTTGGACATTCTTTCGGATGCTATCGAAGAAGCTAAAAAAGAATTTATGACTGAAGGAGAAGAATAATTGAAAATGTAAAATGCGAAATGGAAAACTATTATAAAATTTTCCATTTACAACTTTCAATTTACGATTTGAAAAAATGTCTATACAAGATGAATTTATATCAACAGTTTCACACGAAATGAGAACCCCGCTGACAAGTATCAGGGGGTTCTCTCAGACACTTCTGAATTCGTGGGACAGGATTGATGACGAAAATAAGAAAAAGTTTATTAAAATTATTGAAGATCAATCCAACAGGTTAATAAATCTGGTGGAAAATATACTTGCTGTTTCCAGAGAAAATGCCGAAACACTTGTCTATAAAAAAGCAGACGTAAATAGGCTTATTGAAAATCTTCTGCCTATATTTACCGAAAAATATAAAGACCACAAATTTGCGACAAATTTTGATAAAAATCTGCCTTTCGCAAGATTAGATGAAGATAAGTTTCAGCAAATTATGACTAATTTGATAGATAACGGGGGTAAATATTCCGAAGCGGATACTTGTATTGAAATATCAACAGCTATAAGAGGAAATCTTATTGTAATAAAGGTCAAAGATGAGGGTGTCGGTATAAAAAAAGAAGATTATGATAAACTTTTTAAAAAATTCAGTCGTATAGAAAACCACCTCACAAGCAAAACTCAAGGAAACGGGCTAGGGTTATATATTACAAAACAGCTTGTAGAAAAAATGGGCGGGCAAATATCTGTATCAAGCAGAATTAATGAAGGAACCGAGTTTCAGGTATTATTCCCGATTTATGACTCAGAGGAGGCTCTTAAATGCTCTCAAAAGTCTTGATTATCGATAAACGCAAAGAACTCTCCGTAAAGTATAAGAAATCTCTTGATGATACGGAAATATCTTCAGTAATAGCAAAGAGTCTTGACGAAGCAATAAAAGATATTCAAATAATTGAGCCGGATTTAATAATTGTGTCGGACAGTATTAATGAAGAACTGACAAAATTTTGCGAAAGGATACGTTCACTTACATACAATACAAGACCTATAATTGTAGCGCTTTCAAAATCTGCGGATATTCATGACCGAATTTCCGTGCTTGACAGCGGTGCAGATGATTTTTTGAGCGAACCTGTCAATATAGAAGAATTTAAAACCAGAATTAAAGCGCACCTCAGACGAGAGATTGAATCAAATCTTGACACAAAGACTTTGCTACCAAATAAAAAGTATGTTGAAAAAAGTTTAAAACGCATTCTGCACTACGATTACGGCAGGTCGGTGCTTATTGCCGGAGTGGAAAATCTTGAAAATTATAAAAGTGTTTATTCCGAAATAGCAGGAGACAAACTTGTGCAGGCATTTGTTGCTATTGCAAAATCAGCTCTGGATTCGGATGATTTTCTGGGTCAGATTGATGATACAAACTTTGTTATTATAACAAATCCATACAGGGCAGAAAAAATTGCAGAATTTTTAGTCTTTGCTTTTGATACTGTGCTTCCAAAGTTTTATACAGACAAAGATGCAAAAAGGGGTTACATGCTTATTAAAGGAGACAGACAAGCAGGCATGCGTGCTGATTTCGTTTCTGTTCAAATAGGCGGTATACTTGAAGGATATAATCTCATAAGCTCTGTAGATGCTTTGTTTGAAAGATTGTATGCAATAAAAAAGAATGCAAAAATTCCTTCAGGTTCAAATTATGTTATTGACAGGCTTAAATTGACAGGCGAAAGCTCTTTTACTGATAGAGTTAACAATAAAATATATATAAAAGAACCTGATGAAGCACTGGGATTGCTTTTAAGAACAACACTGGAACTTCAAGGGTATGATGTTACGGAAAATCTTGATTATGATCATGTTTCACAACCTCCGATTCTGATTCTTGATAGCGGGGATAATTTGGAAGAATTGGATTTGTGTAAAAAAATTAAAAATAGCAGAAATTTTGTTAATTCCAAAATAATTGTTACAACAACAGTTCATGACAAAACAGCGGTACTTGATTCCGGTGCAGATTTGTATTTACCAAAACCTTATGAACTATCGGATTTAATACGATGGGTAGAATATTTTGTAAAAAAAATTTAAGTTTTGACTTTTAGTTTTATCACATTAAACAAAAAGTATGATTGAAAAACTCAAACAATTATTTAGACTAGAAAAAGCTGTTGAACCGACAGTGCTAGAAAAAATTGATGAAATGTTTGCGAACCTAAAAGAGGATACGCTAGGGATAAGAATAGGAGAAGATCTTGTATCTTTCGGTATGGATATTTGCGAAATGGTAGGCGATATTCGCTCCGAAATGGTAAACAATACAGGATTTATATTACCTCCGGTTCATATATTCAGCGATGAAACTCTACAAGAAAATGAATATGTCATACAAGTTCTTGATGAAGATATGTGCCATGGATTTGCAGTTCCAAACAAAGAAGGACTTAAGGAGATTTCCTTAAAATTTAAAGAAATTATACTTGATAATATAGAAAAAGTTTTAACAAATGAAGTTGCAGAAAAATATATAGATACCGCTCAAAAGACTAACGGATGGCTAATCTGGGCATTATGCGGCAGAGTTACATCGCCTGAAATTAAGATTATACTTGTAGATATCTTAAAATCAGGTCATTCCATAAAAAATATCAGTCATATTTTTGAAAAAATAGGGAACAAAATTCTCGTAAATAACAAGTACTACGAATCTGACCCGCATAAGATATCACACGACATCATAAAAGAACTTTAATCAACAATTTGCGCACCTTTTTCTTCAACTTTTAACGTGCGAATGTCTGCTTTAATATTTTGATTTGACCAAATCTCTTTTACTGTGGATCTAATTTTGTCCAAGTCATATTTGTGGGAAATTATGAGAATCGTAGGGCCAGCACCTGATAAAACACAGCCTAAGATGCCATCTTCGTGCTTAAAGGCTTCCATAATTTCTTTCATTCCTGGGACAAGTTTCTCTCTGTATTGTTGATGTAATCTGTCTCGCAAAGCTTTCTTCATTAATTTTTCATCTTTTGTGTTAACTGCGTGTACAAGCATTCCCAAATGTTTTGCATTAAATACCGCATCCTGCATAGGAACTTCTTTTGGAAGCACAGAACGTGCAATGCTCGTTGAAAGCTCAAAATCCGGGATACAAACAGTTAAATCCCATTCTTCAGGCCAATTAAACTTGCAATAAGATATCGAACCGTCATCTTCTTGATTAGAAAGAACAAAACCTCCCAAAATAGCAGGTGCAACATTATCAGGATGTCCTTCTACTTCGGTTGCAATTGCAAGCAAAGCCGCTTCATCGGCAGGGTTTCCCAAAAGTTTATTCGCAGCCAGCAATCCGCCTACAATAACTGACGAAGAACTCCCCAAGCCTCTTGCTATAGGAATTTGAGATTCAATATTTATTTTTAATTCCGTAGGTTCTTGTCCGATTGAATTATAAAGCAATTCTACCGCTCGATATACAATATTATTTTCATCTTTCGGTATATTCTCAAAAACCATTTCATCAATGGCTTCATCTTCTGCCATCATATTTATCTCAATTCCCGTACCCGGAATGACGGTTTCTTCTATTGTAACTGTATTATATATTGGCAGGGCAATACCCAGACAATCAAAACCGGGGCCAATGTTTGCCGAACTTGCCGGAACTTTTACGCTTACTTTCATATAAGAATTTATCTCCTCATAAGTATAATGGGGTTATACAATAAACCTAAAAAAAAGACAAGAACTTCTCAAAAAGAATGAGTTTGCGGAAAAACTTCGTTTTTCTTCGCAAACTTCGGGGTACGGTTTCGAGTCAGGCTATGTGCTATCCCACACCTAGCCTGACTCTCACACACCTCGGGTCGGATTGGAAAAAGTTCAAAAAATTGTCATTTTTCGATTTTTTCCGCATCCTCGAATTGTTAAGATTTGTAAATAACATTGCTCAAGATAAGTTATACATGGCAATTTTTAGGGAAAAATAAACTTAATATATATGTGTAGTAATCAGGAGTGTTAGCATGTCATATTCGTATTCAACTCAGCTTTCATACGGAACACAACCCCCTTTAAGTTATGAAGAACAACCGCAGATTCAAGACGGACAATATGTTCAGGCTCCAAAACGTTCATCTGTTCCGGCTGCTTGTGCAGGTGCAGGAATCGGTTTGGTAACAGGAACTCTAATCGGTGTTAATAAAAAACCATATATCAATAACGGAGTCCCGACTGATACTTTTACTAAATCGGTTTATGATAAGTATGTAAAAAAACTTGCTCCTGATGATCTAAAAACATCTTACGGTCAATATCAGGAAGTAATCAAGAAAATTGACGGTGTAAAAAATGTAGACGAATTAAAAACTCTTATTTCAAATAATTCTGAAGTTGCCAAAGAACTTGAAACAACTCTAAGCAGTCAAACAGCTGATGAATATTTGAACGGAATAAGACCAAGAAATCTTAAGACTGCAAAGAAAACTATAAAAGACAAGCTGAAAGCAGCAAATAATATTCGCTATGAAGGTATAAAAAACCAAATAACAGATGCTTGGAATGCGGACAAAAATAAATTTGAAAAACCTGACGCAATGGATAAGAAGATGTTTAAGGCTATAAGGAGATCTGCGGCAAAGATTAAAGCAGCTTGTACGGCTAAGACAGCATTAATATGGGGTGCTGTAGGCGGTGTCGGTACTTTTATTGCTCACAAAGTTATAACAAATAAAAAAGAAACTTCACAACAATAAAATATTAGTTGTATAATTGGGATATGAAATATCCTGAATTGGAAAGATTAGTTGATATTGTTGCGACATTAAGAAGTGAAAATGGGTGTCAGTGGGATAGAGAGCAGACGCATAAATCTTTGCGTCAGAATATGCTGGAAGAAGCTTATGAAGCGGTTGATGCAATTGATGACGGAGATATTCCAAATCTGAGAGAAGAACTTGGCGATGTTCTTTTACAGGTGGTTTTACATTCACAAATCGCAAAAGATAATGACGAATTTGACATTGAGGCTGTTGCAAAAGAACTCTCAGACAAGCTTATCCACCGCCATCCGCATGTTTTTGGAAATACAAAAATCAAATCTACGCAAGATATTTTGGATAATTGGGATAAATTAAAAAAAGAAGAAAAAAAAGACAGAAAATCCATTTTAGACGGTATTACAAAATCTCAATCGGCGTTAATGTCTGCACAAAAAATAAGCAAAAAAGTCGTAAAAATCGGTTTTGAATGGGATTCTGTTGAAAGCCTTAAGGATTGTATAAAAGCCGAATACAAAGAGTTTGAAGAAGCTGTTTTATCAGGAGATAAAGATAAAATGGAAGATGAAATGGGCGATATATTTTTTGCAACAGTAAATCTTGCCCGCTGGTATAAAATTGATGCCGAACAAGCTCTGCTCGGTGCAAATAAAAAATTTACAAAACGGTTCAAAAAAATGGAAGATTTAGCAGTAAAACCATTAGAGGAATATTCTTTAGAGGAATACGATAAATTGTGGAAGCAGGCTAAAATATTAACGGAAAATGAGGTATAAAATGAAAAAAATATTTTGTTTAATGGTAACTTTAACTGCAGTTTGTCTTTGTATAGGTGCCAAAGAAGTGACAACAGTATGTGCCAATCACATTCTTGTTCCAACTGAAATGGATGCCATAAAAATTAGAAGCCAAATAAACAGTTTTGAGGATTTTCAGTATTATGCAAGAATGTATTCTTCATGCCCATCAGGAAGAGACGGTGGTGCATTAGGATGTTTTGGCAGAGGTCAAATGGTTAAACCGTTTGAAAAAGCAGCATTTAACGGAGAAATCGGAGAAGTTTCCGCACCCGTCAAAACTCAATTCGGGTATCACTTAATTTGGGTAACTAAGAAATATTAATTTTAAGGAGGAAATATGAAAAAGATTTTATCAGTAGTTTTATTATTAATGTTTTTGTTTGCTTTGACTCCTGTTATGGCAAAAGGAACAGAAGGTACTCCGGGACATGTTTCAGGACGTTCTGTCGGAGCAGGATTGCTTTCATTAATAGTTTGGCCTGGAATCGGACAAGTCATCAACGATAATCCGAAAGACAAAAATATTACCCACGCTGTTTTAGGTTTAACAGGTATCTTTAGAATTTGGTCTTGCTATGACGCTTGGGTAGATAGAACAGGTGGAGTTTGGCATAACAGAATTTAGTTTGATTAGAGGGGCGGACTTGCTTTAGCAAGTCCGCCCCTCATAGGCGTGGAAAGCATGTTAAGACAATTATTGCCGGTATTACTTTTAACAATCTCGAATATATTTATGACATTTGCATGGTACGGACACCTGAAGTATAAAGGTTCTGCATTATGGATAGTTATTCTTGTAAGCTGGGGAATTGCACTTTTGGAATACTGTTTCCAAGTTCCGGCAAACAGAATCGGACATGAGTATTATACTGCAGCACAATTAAAAACAATGCAAGAGGTTATCACTCTTGTTGTATTCAGTATATTTTCCGTTTTATATTTAAAAGAAGATTTTCAATGGAATTACCTTGTTGGGTTTATTCTAATTATTCTTGCCGTTTTTGTTATATTTAAGAAGTGGTAGGGGTGTAAATATAAGGGTAGTGTGATAAAAAGGGGTTCGAGTTAAAATCATTGTTTGATTGGTATGATTAGCCGGTAAATATGAGAAGTCAATAGGACAACAGTAATATGATAACATTTATTATAGGAATATTAACATCATCAACGGATGATATGCACTGGTTCCACCACCTTTGTACTTCTTTAAAAGAGGGGTTAAGTTCATTCGTTCTATTGCTCGATTTACTATTTTTACCAAATGATTTTCAGGGATATCAATTGCTAAATCTATTGGTAATTTAAGTTGGTTCATATCGTATGGTTTAAAGGTTACTTTGTTATTCATACACTCCTCTAATTCAAGAATAACAACTATTCTAACCTTTTTATTGTACCAATTTTAATAGAGGATGTCCATGCTTTTTGGACACCCTCCTGTTTATATCTTTTGATGTTTTGTTATCTAGCAAATCTACGTATGATTTTAGCCCATTCTCCAGCGTCTTTGCCACCCTTTTCAACAAACTTAGTAAGAGCTTCTATAAGTTCCGTGTTACCTTTTTCTGCATTAGCTTTAGCTGTTTTTAGAAACTCTGTAACAGGTTTTACAAACCAATTCCAAAAGATTTTATCTGGGTATATTTTTAGAAACATACTTCCAAAACTTGACTTTTTGGTAAAATGATTTATAATGTAGGTATGATAGAACGTAACGAATATTTGAAAAAACTAATAAGCTTTAAGGATAAAAACCTGATTAAAGTCATATCCGGAATAAGAAGATGCGGCAAATCAACACTATTAGAACTTTTTAAAGATTATTTGTTGAAAAACGGAGTTAAAAAATCTCAAATAATATCACTTAACTTTGAAGATCCGGATAATGAAGAATTAACGGATTATAAAAAACTTTATGAATATATAAAAGCAAAGATTCGGCCGGAGAGGCAGAATTACATTTTTTTAGATGAGATTCAGAATGTAAAAGATTATCAAAAAGCAATAGATGGTTTATATATAAAAGATAATACAGATATTTATATAACAGGTTCTAACGCTTATTTTATGTCCGGAGAACTTGCAACACTTTTATCCGGCAGATATGTTGAAATTGAAATGCTGCCATTATCATTCAAGGAGTATATATCATTCTTTAATGATAATACTGACATTCAGACCAGGTATCGTAAATATTTGGAAAACAGTTCTTTCCCTTATGTATTGCAGTTAAATTATGAAAAAGAACAGATAAGGACATATTTAAGTGGAATTTATAATACGGTTATTCTTAAAGATGTTGTTCAGAGAAATAAAATCTCTGATGTTACAGGGTTAGAAAATATAGTTAAATTTATGTTTGATAATATTGGAAATTCAACTTCTGCTAAAAAAATCAGTGACACAATGACATCTAGAGGTAAAAAGATTTCCAATCACACGGTTGAAAACTATTTAGAAGCTTTGTGTAAAAGCTATATTTTGTATAAAGCAAACAGATATGATGTAAAAGGCAAACAATATCTTGAAACAAACGGGAAATATTATCTTGTTGATATTGGATTAAGATATTATTTGCTTGGTACAAAATATGTGGATTTTGGTCATATTTTGGAAAACATTGTATATTTGGAACTTTTAAGACGCGGATATGAAGTTTATATAGGAAAAGTTGATAATAAGGAAGTTGATTTTGTTGCAATCAAAGACGGCTATACCGAATACTATCAGGTTGCAGATACCGTTATGGGAGCAGATACTTTAGACAGAGAATTAAAATCATTAAACAGCATAAGAGATCATAATCCGAAATATTTGCTGACAATGGATAATGTTCCAAATGTATCTCATAACGGTATAAAACAGCTGTATGCACTGGATTGGCTACTTGATAAATAAATTGTGTTGAAATGATACAAAAGTGCTTAATTATTACCTTATGCACTTGAAAAGTGCTTGAAATAGAGTTAAATTGTGTATGACAACTGAATAAAACATTTAATTAACCTATTGAGTGTCACGGATTTTGATACAAAGTATCGCGGTTTTGACATGAAAAGTAGGAGAAATTAAATAAATAGTACCTATAATTAAATAATAGCAATAATTACGGCTGTAGATTGTTATAAATTATTTGTAGATTATCAGAGAGATTGAGAATACTGACAGGGGAAGTTTGAGAAAATTCTCAAACTTTGCACATTTCGAGGGAAAAATTTCAAAACTTCCGTCTTGGATTTGCTCCACGCTCGGAAAGTTTCGCAATTGAACCTTCGGTTCAAGTTTGCTCAATTTCCTCGCTATCCGGACTAACTTCGTGTCGTCCGTCCGCAAATCCGCTGATAAAAATTCTCAGACTTTTAGATAATTCACTCTCAAAGTTACTGATACTTTTTTGTAAAGTTGTGTGTTAAAATGCATAGATTTATATTAATTTAAAAGCAGTTTAGCGAAAATCTCCCAACTTACGTTTGCCCCTTTAATAATTTTTGTCCGAGTTCGTAAGCATTTTGTAAATCTTTCGGGAATTGTTCTTCTCTTTGTTTCGCTTTATCAGCTTCATTAAAGGTTTCGCAAATATATTTTGAATAATCATCAAACTGGTAGGTATTAAAAGCATAAGCAATTAACGGTTTTGAATAATACCAAGTCAAAAAGTTTTCCCAAAGCTCCATATTTTGCCTGTAACCACACTCAATCATTTCTTTTTCATCAACATTCATTGTATAAATACAAGCAGTCGGAATTTTATGCTCAACAAGTGTCGGATAACCCTCTTTATAAAGCATATTAGGGAAAAATAACCTTTCATAAAATGAATGCATCTGCCCTGTAATTGTTCTATAATATATCGGAGAACCGAAAATCAAAGCGTCAGCATCTTTCAATTTTTCTAAAACAGGCGTTAAATCATCTTTTAAGGCACAAGTTCTTAAAAATTTTTCATCTTTACGTTTACATGCAAAACAACTTTTACAGCTTGTAAAATTCAGGTCAAAAAGGTTTATTCTCTCTACTTGCGCATCAGGAAATTCTGCTTTCACTCCCTCTAATGCTTTATCAAGCATTTGCGCTGTATTTTTATTTCTTCTTGGGCTTCCGTTTATTGCATATACTTTTTTCATTTTCCATAATCCTCTATTTTACATCTTGCTTGAAAATCTACTTTGACAGTGTAGCATAAATATAGATATGGGGGATAAGGGAGGTAAGTTATGAGAGACGATATTAAAGAATATAATGCGGTAGAAAATGTTGCAAGAAAATTCTGCGAAGCCGTAAAATCAGGGAAAAGCGAAATTGTAAAACCATATTTTTATGAAAAAGCTTGTTTTTTCGGTCAACTGAACGAAGAAACTTATCAATCAGGACCAATAGAAGAATTTTACAAAACCATTGATACATTTGGTGCATGCGGTGATGATTATATTGCCAGAATAGATGTTTTAATGCTTGAAAAAACTATTGCAGTTGTTCAAGTAATCGAAGATAACTGGCATGGTTACAAATTTACAGATATTCTGAACCTTAATAAAATTAACGGCGAATGGAAACTAGTTGATAAAGTTTATGATCAATTATCAGGGAAATAGGATAAAACAAAGAGCCGAAGTCAAAAGACTATCGGCTCTTTGTTGGGAATTAAGAATAAAATTATTTAAAATCTACCATAAGTTCTTCAACAACTTCTTTAACTGATTTAATTTCGTGGATTAAAGAAACTCCGTTTCCTACTGAAACATAGCCATTATCTAAATCGCCCAATAACATTCCTAATCTCATTCCGCCGACACCGCCCTTTACAGAAATTATTTTGTCAATATTTCTTTTAAATCCGCTTCAGGCGTTGTTGTTGGAGCGATTTTAAATTTATCAACCAAGACATTTAAAACATTTGGTGAAACAAATGCAGGTAAACTTGGTCCGAGTTTGATATTTTGAATACCTAAATAAAGCAGAGTTAAAAGAACGCAGACTGCTTTTTGTTCATACCACGAAAGAACTATAGATAAAGGCAGGTCATTTACACCGCAATTAAATACTTTAGCAAGCTCAACCGCAATTTTTATACCTGAATAAGCATCGTTGCATTGACCTAAATCCAACAATCTTGGAATACCATTTATATCGCCTAATTCTAAATCATTAAATCTGTATTTCCCGCAAGCACAAGTTAAAACGAGCGTATTTTTGGGCGTTTGTTTTACAAATTCCGTATAATAATTTCTTCCGGGTTTCGCTCCGTCACATCCGCCGACTAAAAAGATATGTTTTAAAGCTCCTGATTTAACAGCTTCAACGACCTTATCGGCAGCAGATAAAACTGTATGATGTCCAAAACCGACAGTTAAACTTTCACCACCGTTAATACCGAGCATTTTCTGTACTTCTTTATAACCGCCAAGCTCTAATGCTTTATTTATAACAGGGGTGAAGTCTTTATAGCCGTTATTATCAGCTTTAATATAAGTACATTGAGGATAATGTACGGCAGCTGTTGTAAATACTCTGTCTTTATAACTGTCTTTTACAGGCATTATGCAGTTTGTTGTAAATAAAATTGGCGCCGGAATATTATCAAACTCTTTCTGCTGATTTTGCCATGCCGTTCCAAAATTGCCTTTTAAATGATCATACTTTTTCAATTCCGGATACGCAAGAGCAGGAAGCATTTCGCCATGAGTATAAATATTAATTCCTTTATCTTTTGTTTGTTCTAATAACATTTTCAAATCGTGCAAGTCGTGTCCCGTTATAACAATAAAAGGTTTTGCTTCAATGTTTTTTGTAACTTTTGTCGGCTCAGGATTACCGTAAGTTTCAGTATTAGCTCTATCAAGCATTTCCATACATTTAAAATTAACTTCTCCGGTTTTTAAAACAAGAGCAATAAGTTCATCTGTTGATAAATCTTTTTCCAAAGCAGATAAACCTTCATAAAAGAAATTATTTACTGTTTCGTCTTTATATCCAAGTACCCAAGCATGATGAGCATAAGCAGCCATACCTTTAAGCCCGAATAAAATTAAAGATTTTAAACTTCTTACATCTTCATTTCCTTGCCAAATTTTATTCATATCATATTTAGGGTTCTTTATCATAGTTTTTAATGACTCATTATCAAAATTAGCATTTGTGATTGTTGTAAAGAGTCCTTCTATAATTTTTAAAGTTGTTTCATCATTCGGTTTAGTTTTAGATAGTTCAATTAAAGAACTGATAACTTCATCTTGCAAGTTTGCTGTATCTTCTTTTTTGCCACATACACCGCAAACAGTGCAGCCGTCGACAATATTATTTCCTAATTTACCCCTACCCCTTTGCTCACATTGAAAACAAAACATTGACATAATAATTCCTCCTTTTTTACATTTTAAGAGGTTTAACATTTTTTTCATTTCCCCTCTTGTTTACATGTCAAATTTATATTAAATTAGAATAAAAGTTTGTTGGAAAAACAACGGATTATAATTATGATTAATGAATTAGAAAAAATAAAAGACAGCGTTCTATTACAAGATATAAAAGTAGAGGAATTATCCTCTATGCTCGGATGTTTAAGAGGGGTAATAAAGCATTATAAAAAAGGAGAAGAAGTATTATCTGAAGGAGCTGAAATTAAAAAATTTGGTCTTTTAACAGAAGGAAAATTACAAATTGTTCAATATGATTATTTAGGGAATAAATCCATTTTATCAATAATTGAACCTAAACAAATATTTGCAGAAGCTTATGCTTATGTTAATAGACTCCCTTCAATGAACGTGGAAGCGCTTGTTGATAGTACAGTTTTATTTTTAGATTCCGATAAATTATCAAGTCCATGTCAAAATTGCTGCAGTTTTCATAAACAGCTTGTAAAAAATTTGCTTTTTATAATTTCAAACAAAAATGTCAATTTAACGGAAAAAATTGAATGCATGGCAAAAAGAACTACAAAAGAAAAATTGCTTACATTTTTGAGTTTAGAATCAATAAAACAAAATTCAAAAGAAATTTATATTCAATACGACAGACAAGGTTTAGCTGACTATTTAGGGGTTGAAAGAAGCGCTATGAGTGCAGAATTAAGCAAACTTAAAAATGAAGGAATACTTGAATACAATAAAAATTGGTTTAAGTTATTACAAAAATAAAGGTAAAAAATAATGAAAAAATGTAAAATAACAGTATTGAAACGAAATTTTGATGAAGAACTTGCTAAAGAATATGGCGTTGAAGGTTTAACACCTTGCCCGATGTTAAAAGAAGGACAAGTGTTTTATGCTGATTGGGAATGTCCTGAAGGTTTTTGCAACGAAGCGTGGAAAGCAATTTATCAATATTTTTTCACCCTTGCTCATGGCGGTGCAACAAAAGAACTTTTTTATTACGGCGACTGGATAAGAAAACCGGGGGTTGCAATTTGTTCCTGCAATGACGGACTTCGTCCTGTAATATTCAAAATTGAAGCAGAGGAGTAGATATGAACGCAAAAGAATTATGTACCTGCAAAAATACAAAGTGCAAATTGCACCCAATAAATCACGATATGGGTTGTACTCTGTTTCTCCTTTATTTTTGTTTATATTATTGTATGCAAAAACAACTCCTGCACTTATTATAAGTATTCCTATAATTATAAATAATAATGTTTTCATCATTTTATCCTTTTTATTTATTAATTTTTTGATGACCTGTTGTCCAAACATGTTTTTCTTTTGCATTTTGCGGTTTATTCTGCGCCATTACTCCTGCTAAAGGATGAGGCAAATAGAGTTCTTCAAGATAGTTTATTTCATCTTGTGTTCTTGGCAAAAACTTTGTCGCTATAACGAAATCTTCCCGCTTTGTTGTAAAATCTTTTAAGGCTCTCCCTACATAATGCTCACTTGTTCCTGATTGATAAGCAATTGCAGTATCATAAAAATTTACACCTAATTCAAGTCCTTTTTAATAATTTCTCTTGAGTGTTCTTCATCAATAGTCCAGGAATGCTGCCCTCTTGAATTGTCGCCAAACTCCATACACCCCATACAAATACGGGACACATTAAGTTCTGAATTACCTGGTTTTGTATATTTCATATTTCACCTCATTAACCTAATAATTTTCTAATCGCATTAAAAGCAAGTTCATATACAGAATGATAAATAAATCCTGTATTTGCTATTTTCATCGCTTCTTTCTGTTTTTCATTAACTGCAACATAAGGGTAAATGCCATAAATGAATGGAAAAAGCACATAAATAAAATCGTTTATTTCGTTTTCTTTTATATCAGGACAGAATTTTTTAATTAAATTTTTCATTGTTTTGATTGAGTTACCGTAAGCAACTTTAAATTCCGTCAATATTTCAAGTCGGCTGTTTGCTTCCATTTCAAAATGGTTCATACTCATTAATTTCAATAACTGCTCTCTTTTTTCTAAAGTATGAGCAATATTTTGTGCAATTTCATCTTTAGTCATTGCATTTTGTAAATTTATTACGCTTTCTAAATCTTCTATCCAGCGTTCATATTCTATTTTGTGCAGGGTCAAAAATATTTCTTCTTTTGTCTGAAAATAATTGTATATTGATGTTCTTGTAAAAGTCGTTAAATCAGCAATTTCTTTCAAAGTTATGTCCTTAAAATTCATTGTCTGATATAGTTTTTCGACCGCTTTTACGATTTCATCTTTTCTTGATGCAACAAGCTCAGCTGAACCTTTTGGCATAATAATAACCTTTCTTAATTAAATTGACATCATGTCAATATAATGTTATATTTATTTTGACATCGTGTCAATATGTAAAATATGAGAATTTTATATGATTAAAAAATTATGTATTACTGTTTTATTATCCGCTTTAATGTTTAATTTGACTGCGTTAGCAAAGGAGAATGAGAAAATAGCAAGACAAGAAATTGCTGATGAAAATTTAGAGATATTATTTAATATAACAACTAAAAACAATAACGGTCCTGATAAAGATTTTATGGATATTTTACAAAAATACATTTTGGGCGAAGTTTTTACTATCGGTGATTTGGATATAAAAACAAGAGAACTTATGACCGTTCCCGCTAATGTAAAACACTGGCACGGTGCTGCACCTGATTCGTGGTTTTCACATTTGGCAGTAGAAGTTGATGGTGTTGAGACTTCTAATGAGTGGCTAGAACCGGTAACAGATGAAGAATATAACAAATTAAAATAGGGTAAAAATGGAAATAACAACACAAAAATTTAGAGAACTAATGCAAAAAGGGACTTATGTTGAAGCAGGAAGTGACATTTTTGAAGCCTTTCATAAATTTAGTCAGGAAGCATTAAAAATTACATCTGAACTCAATAATAATTATAATTCTCCGGAAAAAATAAGAGAACTTTTTTCAAAACTTACAGAAAGCGAAATTGATGAAACATTTGGATTGTTTCCGCCTTTTTATACTGATTGCGGGAAAAATATCAAAATAGGTAAAAATGTTTTTATAAATGCGTGTTGCCGTTTTCAAGACCAAGGCGGGATTGAAATTGGTGACGGTTCTTTAATCGGACATAATACAACAATCGCAACACTCAACCACGATTTTAACCCTGCCAAAAGACAAAATCTTACACCAAGGCCGGTTAAAATAGGCAAAAATGTTTGGATAGGTTCGGATTGTACAATTTTACCGGGAGTTGAAATCGGTGACGGTGCAATTATTGGGGCAGGAAGCGTTGTAACAAAATCTATTCCGGCAAACACAATAGCTGTCGGAAATCCTGCAAGAGTAATAAAAGAAATAGAGGTGAATAATGTTTAAAAATTTTTTATTAGGACTATTGGCAATTTTGCTAATTTTTGGAGGTTCAAATATGGCTAATGCAAAAACTTGGGATAAGACTTTCCAAAAATCAGACAAAGTTAATGTCCAAAGAGTTGAATTTAAAAACAGATTCGGAATTACACTTGTCGGGGATTTATATTCTCCTAAAGGGGTAAATGTAAATGAAAAATTGGCAGCTATTGCAATATCAGGCCCTTTTGGTGCTGTTAAAGAACAATCATCAGGCTTGTATGCTCAAACTTTAGCTGAACGTGGTTTTGTAACTCTTGCATTTGATCCTTCTTATACCGGCGAAAGCTCCGGAATACCACGAAACGTTGCAAGCCCTGATATAAATACGGAAGATTTTTCTGCGGCAGTTGACTTTTTGAGCAACAATAAAAACGTAAATCCTGACAGAATTGGTATTTTAGGTATTTGCGGCTTTGGCGGATTTGCGATAAATGCCGCAGCTATGGATACAAGAATTAAAGCAACAACGGCTATTACCATGTACGATATGACAAGAGTTTCAGCCAAAGGTTATAATGATTCGGTTGATGAAAATGCAAGATATGAAATGAAACAAAACCTCAATAAACAAAGAACGGAAGATTATAAAAAAGGAACTTACGCAAAAGCAGATGGTTTGCCTGAAAAATTAACAGGAAATGAACCTCAATTTGTAAAAGATTATTGGGACTATTATAAGACTAAAAGAGGTTTCCATAAACGTTCAATAAATTCAAACGGTAATTGGAATACGACATCATCTCTGTCTTTAATAAATCAACCAATCTTACAATATTCATCCGAAATCAGAACTCCTGTATTAGTTGTACATGGGGAAAACGCACATTCCAGATACTTCGGTGAAGACGCATTTAAGAAATTAAAAGGTGATAACAAAGAACTTTTAATTGTAAAAGGTGCAAACCATGTGGACTTGTATGATGGTGGTGACAAAAACGCAATTCCTTTTGATAAAATAGAAAGTTTTTATAAAGAGAATTTGAAATAGGAGAAAAAATATGAGTAAAAAAGTTTTAATATTATCAGGCAGTCCAAGAATTGGCGGAAATTCTGACCTTTTGTGCGATGAATTTATGAAGGGTGCAATTGAATCAGGTAATCAGGTCGAGAAAATAAATGTTTCAAAAAAGAAAATAGATTATTGCAAAGGCTGCTATTATTGTCAAACTCACAATGGTGAATGTGCAATAAAAGATGATATGACTGAAATTATACAAAAAATTATTGATGCGGATGTTTTGGTATTAGCAAGTCCTGTATATTTTTATTCAATAGATGCACAGTTAAAAGCACTTATTGACCGCACCGTTGCACGTTGGACAGAAGTTAAAAACAAAGATTTTTATTATATTGCAACCTGTGCAGACGGGAAAACCGGGTTAGACAGAACTATAGAATGTTTTAGAGGTTATGCTGATTGTGTGAACGGGGCAAAAGAATGCGGCATAATTTACGGACACAGCGTATACCAAAAAGGTGAAATCAAAAATAAACCTGCAATGAAAGAAGCTTACGAAATGGGAAAAGGGATAAAATAAACGGAGAGTAACGTATGACACAAACATACATTACATTGAATAATGGAAACAAAATACCGCAATTCGGACTTGGCGTGTATCAGGTACCCGAAGGTGAAGCAACAATAAATGCAGTTAAAACTGCTCTTGACATGGGTGTTCGTCATATTGATACAGCTCACGCATACCAGAATGAAAGAAGTGTCGGAAAAGCCGTTAAAGAAAGCGGAATACCAAGAGAAGAAATTTGGATAACTACAAAACTTTGGCCTAGTGAATATGGAGAAGGCAAGACCTCAGATGCCATAGACAAAATGCTCAAAAGACTTGATACGGATTATATTGATTTACTCCTTTTGCACCAACAATTTGGCAACTATATCGGAGCATATAAAGATATGCAAAAAGCAGTTAAAGACGGAAGAGTAAAATCTATCGGGTTGTCAAATTTTGAATCTGAAAGACTTGAAGAAGTACTTGCTATGGCAGAAATTCCGCCGTCAGTTCTTCAGGTTGAATGTCACCCGTATTATCAGCAAAACGAATTGAAGAAAAGAATTGAAAAGTACGGAACTGTTATTGAATCTTGGTATCCGATAGGACACGGTGATAAAGGCTTGCTAAATGAATCTTTGTTTACAAAACTTGCTCAAAAATATAATAAAACGAATGTTCAGATAATTTTAAGATGGCATATACAGGAAGGTACAATAGTGTTCCCTCGTTCAACAAATCCTGTTCATATAGAAGAAAACTTTGAAATCTTTGACTTTGAATTAACTGAAGATGAAATGAATGAAATCAGAAAACTTGATAGTGGCAAAAGATTTTTTAATATGACATTAGAGCAACAGGAACAAATGCTGGGCTCTTGGAAGCCTGAGGACTAAGGGGGTTAATTATGGAAGAAGTCAGAATTGATGTAAGAACACAAAGTCCCGAAAGAATTGCAGAAGCAAAGAGAAGCTCTGATTTGTGTTTCAGGATAAATCATACAAACCCGACGACATC
>CALYTW010000021.1 GCA_945487905.1 uncultured cyanobacterium | reverse complement strand
TAGTTTATATGATTGTTTAATTCGTTTTCATCTCTGATAGTATGTTCCCAATATCGTCTTTGAAAGATTCCTTTCTCTCGTTTATTCTTATAACCAATCTTCAAATTGTCGGTTGGGCATACCTGCCCAACATTTCTTGAAAAATAATGTTTTATAGAAGAAATAATTTGCGGATATTGTTCAATATTGTTTGGATGTAATATTAAATGAATATGATTAGGCAATACACATATTGCGATTATTTCAAATTCATAGATTGTTTTTGTGTTTTTAAAAGCTGTTCTTAAAATATCAATATTCTCTATAAATATTGGTTTTCTATCATAAGAAGTAATTATAATATGTAAATATCCATTAGGAACAAAAGCTCTACGATAATTCATAAATTGATATTAGCACAAAATTAATTGTTGGGCAGGTATGCCCAACCTACAAGCTTTCCATGTGCAACACATTACCTCTGACTCGCACAAATTGGAACACCACTTCCGAGCATTGTGTCGAAATGTGTTGCTAAATTTAATTTATTTATATGATAGAAATTTATAAATAAAAGTTATAACATGTAAACGGAGGAAGGTTAAATTATGGTTTCAAGTATCCCAATGAATATGGGTTATAACAATAATCCGTATATTATTATGCCATTAAATAAAACTAGTGAAGATGGAATGACCGTTAAATGTTCAACCCCTGAAACAAAATTCCCTGACGAGTTTATGAATAATTTGAATGATATTAAAGCTGCGGATGCAGATGGAAATAATATTATTAGTTTAGAAGAACTTAGAAATTTTGAGGGGAAAACAGAATTCGCACAAACAATTTTAGAAATAATGGAAAAATACGCACAAGATTTTAGATATAAAAATTATAAAGTTTAATTTTTCTCAAACTTAATTTCATTTTTCTCATTTTCGCTGTCACTTTTTTCAAAAATTTGGTGTATTTTTTCAAATGTCCTGTTCCAAAATTCGCATTTGAACTGTTATTTCGCAGAAGTCCCGTTACAATACAGGCATACCTGCCCAACAACTTAAAAAAATCTCATTTCATCTGTCACTTTTTCTTAAACTGCATGTCAAATCACACCAAAAGCCACTAAAAAAGCCACTAAAAAAGCCACCTTTCATGGTGGCTTTTAAATTAGGAGGAAGTGGGATTCGAACCCACGGTACGCTCGCACGTACGACGGTTTTCAAGACCGCTCCGATCAACCGCTCCGGCATTCCTCCATAAACTATCTAATCGGTTACTAATCAATACTACTCAAAACATATTTCTTTGTAAAGTAATTTTTATTACTTATGTTTTTGTTATATAATTTACTTCGTGAGGAGTACATATAATGTTTGATTATTTTCACGGTTTCTTAACTGATAAAAAGAAAAATTCAAAGGGCGCTTTTGTGACTGTTGACTTGTCTGGGGTAGGATACCTCCTTGAAGTTACAGAAAAAGATTTCTTATCCGTTCAAACCGGCAATGTGAAAGAAAAACTTTTTGTTTCTCTTATACACAGAGAAGATTCTATCGCTTTGTACGGTTTTTTGAACAAAGAAACACGTGATATATTCCAAACACTTTTATCAGTTTCGGGAGTAGGTTCTAAAATGGCTCTGGCTCTGCTTAACGAGTTCGATGCTTGTGATTTAATATCATTCGTTATCGACGGCAATTTTAAAGAACTTACCAGAGCAAAAGGGGTTGGACCTAAGCTTGCTCAGAAAATAATTCTGGAGCTTAAAGACAAGCTGTTGAAAACTGATCTGACTAAAACTTCAACTAAATCTTTTCCTCAAAATCAGGCTATTAATGATGCCCAATCTATTATGTTATCATTAGGTTATGGTATTGATGAGATTGAAGATGCACTCTCTAAAGTAATTTCTTCAGTAGAAGATGATTCTAATCCGGAAGAAATTCTCAGAAAAACATTGACTTGTTTATCAATGTAAAAAATTGTAAATAAGCTGGCAATTTTTAATTTGTTTTGCTTTGTAATAAACAGATAAAGGTGCGTTATGATTCGAAGTATTGCAAATTTTAACTTTAACTCTTATTATGCACATAATAAGAATATTAGTATGCCGAGTTTTAAAGAATCCCAGACACCAAAAAACAATGTTTCTGTGTACGGTAATGACGAAATACGCACCAATCCCGCTCAATTAAGCCTGTTTCACATGCACGATTTTCACGGACAGAATATCAGAATGGAAAGAGCTTATACCGCAATAGAACAGTTTGATAAAGGACAATTAACTAATCAGGACAATGCTTTTGATAAATCCATGCCTGTAGACAGATTAAAATTCTGTTCCGGAGACATGTATCTTGGCGAAAATCTTGACGAATTGTCAGTCGTTAATGAATTTTTGAATTTATCAGGAGTGCTTGCGGACACTATTGGGAACCACGAATGCGACACTGCCATTGATATTTTTGCCGACAAAGTTCAAAATAGGAAATATAAATTTTTAGGCGCAAATATTCACCCTGAAGCTGATAACAGCATGAATAAAATTTTGTCAAATTCTTTTGTTGCCGAAATCCATGGGAATAAATACGGAGTTATCGGACTTTCTCCTATTGATATGGAAAACCATCTGAAGCGTCCGGAAGAAACTGCCCCTTTCAATATTTCAGACTGGGAAGGCACGATAAAAGACTTGCAGGCTGATATAAATGAAATGAAAACTCTGGGTGTTAATAAAATCATTGTTCTTTCCCACTTGGGACTATCGAACGAACAGTACCTTGCACAAAATATCAGTGATATAGATATTATACTGGGCGGTCATACTCACAACCTTTTGACAGAAGTTAAAGAAGGAGAGAATCTGTTTTATTCCCCAAAAGACGAACCAGTTTTAATAATGCAAGTTGGCAGAGACGGAGAATTTATCGGAATTCCGAATATTAAATTTAATGAATTGGGGCAAATTACAGGAATTCAATATAACGTAATTAAAACAGATGATTTTTCCAGAAGCATTACTGCAAAAAATGCTTTTGAAAGAATACTCGGAAAACCCGATGTTGTAGGAAGAATAAGTTATGCGGAAAATCAGCCGCAAGATATTTATGCAAATGAAAATCCCAACTGCGACTTTATTCTGGATTGTTTAAAAGAAGAACTTGACACCGATCTGGCAATTATGAATTCTGCAAATATAAGAAATAAATTTGTAAAAGGAGATGTTGATACAAGGGACTTAAGATTAATTTCTCCTTTCGCTAATAATGTTGTTGTAATTGAAGCTACCGAAAAAGAAATTGTTGACGGAATACAGAAACGCCTTAAAATTACCATGGAATCGCCTGCTCACAGGCCAGGAGTTTTACAGGTATCCGGACTGCGGTATGAATTTTTGAAGTCAAACGGAGAATTAAAATCAATGAGCTTTATCGACAAAGACGGATATGAACATAAAATTGACATTGAAAATCCGAGAGATGACAAATTTTATACAATTGCTACGGATGATTATTGCGCTACAAGCGAAAGCGGTGGTCTTAATTTGAAACACAGGGTTGATAACGCTCTTGTAAAATTTGATTTTGACAAAGACATTATCATTGCAGATTATATGAAAAAACAGCAAAAACCGATGGAAGTTGTATCTGACGGAAGGATTAAAGCTTTAGACTAATTCGGCAACAGCTTTCGGCAAATATTTGATTATATCAGAGGGAAGCACTGAATATTCGGTCAAAGTTTCCGAAGCGATTTCTCCCGCTCTGGAATGCAGATATACCGCAAGCTTTGCAGAATCAAATGCGTTCATTTTTTGAGCAAGCAAACCGGCTATAATACCCGCTAAAACATCTCCGGAGCCTGCTTTTGCGAGTGCAGAATTACCATGTTCATTTTCATAAATATTACCGTTTGGGGCGTATATAAGAGTTCTGTGTGTTTTTAACACGGTAATACAATTGTATTTTTCACTTAATTTTTCAGCAGAAGTTTCTAAATCATTCAGAATATCATTTATCCCTGCTCCCATAAGTCTTGAAGCTTCGGCTGGATGAGGTGTTATTATTGTATTTTTCGGCAGTTTTATTTTTGTCTTAGCTAGTATATTTAACCCATCGGCATCAATTATTGTTGAAATATTTAATTTTTCAGCTTTTTTAATGTATTTTTTGAACCAATATTTTGCCCAAAATCCTTGACCTATACCACAGCCGATTAGTAAAACATTATATTTATCCAAAGCTTTATACCCTTCGTATTCAGACATAAATACAGCTTCGGGGAGCATTTTTGACACTGAATCAATTATTTTTGCACTGCCTGCAAGAGAAGCATAACCTGCTCCTATTTTTAATACTGCAAGCGTTGACAAATATGGTGCGCCTATATAGTTTTTTGAACCGGATAAATTAATAACTTTTCCAAAAGTTCCTTTATTGGAGTTTTGTTCTCTGTGCGGTAACTCTAATCTCATAATAATTCTTTCTGCATTCTTAGTTAATAATACACCAAAATATAATATTTGCTAATATTCTCCCATTGAAATATAATCATATTGAGGAGAAGAAATGAAGGGATTTGCCGGAAATTGTAAAACTGCGATAATCTGGTTAACGATAGCGCATTGTATTTGTGATATATACGGCGGTTTTATAAATCCTTTAATGCCTTTTATTGCTGAAAAACTTGGTTTTACAATGGCTCTTGCAACTGTAATTGTTGCCATAACTCAAATATGTTCAAATATGCTTCAGCCTCTTTTTGGTTTTTTTGCAGATAATATTTTGAAAAGATTTTTTATCTTCTGGGGCTTAATTCTTGCCTCAACATTTATTCCTATGGCTGCTTCTGCTCCCAGTATCTATCTGCTTATATTGTTTATGATACTCGGATGCCTGGGAGGAAGTTTCTTTCATCCTCAATCGCTCGGTTTTGTCAATATATTTTCAAAAAACAATTATTCAGAAAATATGGGTGTATTTGTAAGTTTAGGCTCTGCGGGGTTTGCATTAGGCCCGCTTCTTGCGGCGTACATAGTTCAAACAATAGGTTTGGATAAAGTTTGTTATGCTTCATCACTTGGATTAACCTGTGCTTTAACAATGTTTTTATTCGTACCAAAACTTTCCGCAACAGAAAAACCACCTGAGCATAAAAACTTTTTTAATTCATTTAAAGAAATTTTGACAGAAAAACAAATGGATTATCTTATTATGGTTGCGATGATGAAGTCACTCGTTACAAACAGCACTTGCATACTGCTTCCGTTTTTGTGGAAATCTATGGGTTATACTCCGTTTTATATAGGTTTTGCACTGTTTTTATTCGTATTTGCTGGGGCGGTAGGTTCATTTGTCAGCCCTTTTGTTGAACAAAAATTCGGCTCAAAAAAAATCATTTATTTTTCAATGTGGGCAACATTTCCTATGATGGTACTGTTTGCATTAACCTATAAAACAATGCCTGTTGTTTCGATGTGTATGTTTGGAACTATAGGTTTTACAACAATGTTAGCCCAACCGGTAACTCTTGTTTGGGCGCAAAAAATTCTTCCGAAATACAAAAGTATTGTTTCTGGTTTTATAAACGGATTTTGCTGGGGATCAATAGCACTGCTTTTGACCGGTTTGGGTGCTGTTGCCGAAAAATTCGGAATAATGAATGTACTTTTGGTTCTTACATTTATTCCGGCGATTGCTTCTTATTATGTTAAGTTTTTAAAAGAAAATTAATTTTTATGCTAACATGTTAAACGTAACGGGAGTATGTATTTTATGTCTGATAAAAAGACTTTGATTTTAATAGATGGTCATGCATTGGCATTTCGCCAGTATTATGCTCTGGAAAGAACCGGTTTAAAAAATGCGGATAATGAACCTACATGGGCAGTTTACGGGTTTTTCAAAGCTATTTTTGATTTACTTGCTAAGATAAAACCTGATTTTATAGCTGTAGCTTTTGATGTTGGAAGACAAACATTCAGAGTTGAAAAATATGAAGAATATAAAGCGAACAGAGAAACTATGCCTGACACGCTGAGATGTCAAATAGGTACTATTGTTGAAGGTTTACAGGCATTTGATATTCCTATCTATACAAAAGAAGGCTACGAAGCTGATGATGTTATTGGGACTATCTCCAGAATAGCATCTGAAGGCGGGAACAATACTCTTATTTTAACGGGAGATCAGGATAGTTTTCAATTAATTGATAAAGAAGGCACAGTCAAAGTTCTTATTCCTTCAAAAGGCGAACTGGTTGAATATGATTGGAATAAGGTTTATGAGAAACTGGGTGTATATCCCAATCAAGTCATTGATTACAAAGGTTTGAGAGGAGACACCTCCGATAATATTCCAGGGATTAGAGGAATTGGAGAAAAAACTGCTCAAAAGCTTTTAAGCCGGTATCAGCATTTGGAAGATTTACTTGCCGATTGCGAAAACATTCCGGAAAAAGCTGTTAAAGAAAAAATATGCACCCAGAAAGACATTGCAATTTTATCAAAAGATTTAGCCACAATTATAAGAAATGTAGATGTCCAGTTTGATATTTCGAAAGCCAGTGTTACATTGCCAAAAATCGAAAAAGTATCCGGTTTCTTACGCAGAATGCAGTTTTATACATTTATAAAAAATATAGATAAAATTCTATCCTCATTTAATGCTGATGAAAATCCCAAACCTGAAACCCTGAACCTTTTTGCACACAAAGAACCGTCAGGAGGAGAGAATATTCAACAAAACTTATTCACTCAGGCGATTAAAGAAACAGTCTCTGACACAAATGTTGAATACACTGAAGTAAACGATGATAATGCAAAAACTATTCTTGATGATATATGTAAATCCGAAAGAATCAGCTACAGAATCGGTTGCAAAGACGGAGTTGTTGAAGGAATTGCTATTTCTAACGATAAAAATTACTATTTTGGGAGTAAATATATAGAAGATTTAAAACCAATTTTTGAAAATAATCTACCTCAAAAAATAGCTTATGATGCAAAATTCGATTATCATATACTTGCTGATAACGGAATTGCATTAAACGGCTTGGAATACGACGTTTTACTCTCGAGTTATGTAAAAGACCCCAACCGAAAACATACAATTGATGCTCAAGCACTGGATTTTCTCAGCCATATAATGACTAATTCCGATAATAAAACGGAATTGTTATGCGATGAAGCCTCGACTGTTTTAAAATTGTATAATTGTTGGCAAAATAACCTTGATGAGAATGAAAGAAAACTCGTCAAGGATATTGAAATACCTTTAACTATAGTTTTGGCAAAAATGGAACATACAGGAGTTTCCGTCGATATTGAATACTTGAAAGAATTGTCCGATTATATGACAGAAAAACTTGCAGAGTTGGAAGATATCATCTATCAACTGGCGGGAGAACCTTTCAATATCAATTCTCCAAAACAAGTCGCTGAAATTTTATTTGACAAACTTGAATTAAAAACAAAAAAGAAAAAGAAATCACGCTCTACGGGAGCTGATGTATTGGAAGAATTGGCTGAAGAATATGAGATTTGTGATTATATTTTACAACATAGAAAATTCTCTAAACTAAAATCCACATATACAGACTCTCTACCCGCTCTCATCAGCAAAAAAGACGGGAGAATACATACAACATACAATCAGGCACTAACAGTGACAGGAAGATTGTCCTCCTCAAACCCGAATCTGCAAAATATTCCGATAAGAACAGAAGAAGGTAACAAAATTAGAGGAGCTTTCTGTGCAGAAGATAAAGATAATAATGTAATAATGTCTGCCGATTATTCCCAAATCGAACTTAGACTTCTTGCTCATGTTTCTGAGGATGAAAACCTCATAAACGCTTTCAAATCAGGTGTAGATGTACATACACTCACAGCCTCAAAAGTATATGGAGTGGGAGTAAATGAGGTTACCAAAGATATGAGAAGAAAGTCAAAAGCTGTAAATTTTGGTATTGTGTACGGTCAATCAAAATATGGCCTTGCCAAAAATCTCGGTATATCAAACGATGAAGCTCAAAGCTTCATTGACAAATATTTTCAACACTATCCCGGAGTAAAAAAATATATGGTTGGAGAAATAGAGTTTGTCGGAAAATACGGATATGTTGAAACAATTTTCGGAAGAAAAAGATATTTGTCATCAGAGCTTATGAGTCCGAATTATCAGATAAGAGAATTTGCTCATCGTGCAGCTATTAACCAGCCTTTGCAGGGTACAGCCGCAGACTTAATCAAAATGGCAATGATTGAAGTTCAAAATAAACTTGAAGAAAAAAATCTTAAAACCAAAATGATTATGCAGGTACACGATGAACTTGTTTTTGAAGTTCCGAAAAATGAGCTTGAGGAAGTTAAAGAACTGGTCAAATCGGCTATGGAGCTTGGTCAGCCTTTAAAAGTCCCTCTGGAACTCGATATAAATATCGGTTCTTCCTGGAAAGAGGGGGAGTAAATTATTTGGAGCAATTTGGGATAACTTATGGGGTAAATAGATTGCCCTAAACTTTGATACATCCGTTTTCTACCGATAGAATTTGTACAGCTTTCAAAAATTCTTCTTCAAACAAAAGCGTGTCAACCGAAGTCAAAATTGTCTGGACATTGTTTTCTATCGATTTTAAAAGATAATTTTGCCTTAATTCGTCCAGTTCAGCCAATACATCATCCAACAGTAATATCGGTGTTATCCCTGTTTTAGATTCAATTATATCTAATTCTCCAAGTTTCAATGCAAGTACAAGCGTTCTCTGCTGACCTTGAGATGCAAATTTTACCGCATCAAGATTGTTTATTTTAAATTCTATATCATCCCTATGAGGCCCGACACAGGACTGTTTTCTGCCTAATTCTTCAGAACGTCTTTTTACAAGTTCCTCTTTTAAATAATTTGAAATATCTTCAATTTCATCAAACGGACAAGTATATGAAATTGTAAATTCCTCTGCTTCACTTATAGTTTTGTGCTTTTCAGAAGCAATTTTTTCAATTTCTTTAATAAATTTTTTTCTTAAAAATATTATATTAGCTCCTGTAATAACAAGTTGTTCATTATATATTTCCAAAAGAGCTTCATCTATATAATCCTTTTTTAGAAGATTATTTTTCTGCACTCTGAACTTGTCGTATACAGAAAGCCTTTCGTCATAAGCAGGATAAATTTGAGAAATTGCTCTGTCAAGCCAATCACGTCTATCCTGCGGAGAGCCCCTTAAAAGTAGCAAATCCTTTGTTGAAAATAAAACTGTTTTTATTGTACTTTTAAAATCTCTCGGATTACATTTAACTTTGTTGACTTTTAACTCTCGCTTTTTTTCGGAATTGTATGAAATATCCAGATCTATATCCGTATCATTCTTCTCTGTCGTTGCAGAAATCTCAAATTTGTCTTGCCCAAATTTTATCATGTCTGCAACAACCGACGTTCTTGTGCTTTTTAAATCAGAAAGCATATAAACACTCTCCAGTATATTTGTTTTTCCTTGAGCATTTTTTCCGATAATTAGTGTTTTTTGAGAAGTAAATTCAATATTTGCTTCTTCTATATTTCTGAAATTTTTAAGTGTAAGTTTTTTTAATTTCATAAATTTTTATCTACATACCAATCTGCCGTATAACTTCATAAACCGTTATTGCTACTGAATTAGACAAATTTAAACTTCTCTGTCCTTCTTTCATAGGAAGCGTTACTGCTGTATCTTTAGTCACATATTCCTGCGGCAAACCTCTTGTTTCCGGACCAAAAACGAGAAAATCTCCGTCTTTGAATTTGATATCCGTATATTTTTTTTTGGATTTTGTAGTCAGGTAGTAAAATTTACCCTCAGAAAATTGTTTAAACAATTCTTCCATAGAATCTATTTTATGTAAATCAACACTATCCCAATAATCAAGCCCCGCACGCTTTGTGTATTTGCTTGAAAGTGAAAAACCTAATTTTCCTACAAGATACAAAGATGCTCCGGTGCAAGCACATAATCTGGCGATATTCCCTGTATTCTGCGGTATCTCAGGTTCATATAAAACGACATTAATTTTTGACATAACTATATCTTAATACAAACATGTTAATAAAATTAATATGTACGACTGTCATTTTGACGAAAATATAATTCCGCCTGTTCATAATGGTGTAAAAGATTTATCACAAATACACCTCATTGGAGGTATAATTAAAAATCCATACTCTAGTCGTTTAGAACTCTTTTAGCCTCAATCATAACTGGTAATCCTCTGATTACGCAGAAAGTAATTGCAAATATCGCTAAGCCGTATCCTATATTCCAGATAACATCCGCATAAGGAATTCCGTCAATTTTAGCCATTACAATAAACACAAATGCAAGAACTTTTGCAACAGCATAGCTTATTCTCATTATTTTAGAGCCGGTTATAAATTTGCAAATCGGATTAACCTGCATACCGAAAGGTGTTAAGCCTTTTTCCATAGCTGCGCTTCTTATTGTATCTGTTATAAAACCTCTGGTAATAGCGATAAGCGGGAATAATATATGAATCCATCCCATTACCGCAAACAAAATCCAGCAAGTATTTTCTATAATTCTGTCTCCCATAATGTCAAGAAGCGCTCCGAATTTAGATTCTTCGTTAAATTTTCTTGCAACATAACCGTCCAAGCCGTCTAATGCAAAGGCTAAAATTGTTAATAATAATGCCCAGGAATATGCAATAGCGTTCCCTCTAAAGACGTATATCAAGTATACCGCCGCAAACATTACAAAAATTCTGAATATTGAAATAAAATTTGCCATATTATAAAACTCCCTCTATTTTTTCCAATTATACTCTCCTGAATAATACATTTTCCTGATTGCGTTTTTTACCAAAAGCCCGAAGTTAATCAAATAATTCTTCGATAGTTAAAACAAGTTCTTGTTTTGACTCATATTCACCCAGTTGACCGCTTTTCATTTTCTATTTATGCTATCCCTTCATCCTTGAAAGGGCAAAGTCCTTTTTGTTCAAAACTTCGACTTTAGAACCAAGCATAATCTTTTCTGCTTCTTCAAGTATACTTATAACCTTAAATCCGTTTTCGCCGTCTGAACGAGCCTTCTGTCCGGATGCACAGCAGTGTACAAAATGCTGACATTCCAGTTTAAGAGGTTCAATTTCCAAATAATCAATCGGATAATCCTGAGTATTTGCCGGAACAAAATTGTCATAAACCTTGAGTTTATTATTTGGCAAAGTGTCGTCAAATATAGCTGTTGCCTTTGTCCCTCTTACAAGCAAGGTTACATGTTTTTGCGGAGTAATCCAGCTGTCTGAAATATGCCCAATCATGCCATCTTCAAATTCAATAGTTACATGAGTTATATCCATGATTTCATTTCTGTCGGATGAGCATCCAACTGCAGAAATGACTTTAACGGGGTCTTTCCCTGTCGTATAAGCTATCATTGAAACATCATGCGGTGCTAAATCCCACATAACGCTTCTGTCGTTTTTGTGATAATTAACATTCAGCCTGTCACTTTGTGCATAAACAAGTTCTCCCAATACACCTTCTTCTATGAGCATTTTTAATCTGTTTACCGCAGGATGATAAAGCAAAAGATGACCTACCATTAAAATCAAACCCTTTTCTTCAGCAAGTTCAGTCAAAACTTTTGCCTCCTCTGCAATAGTGGAAATCGGTTTTTCTACATAGACATTTTTTCCTGCTTCAAGCATAGCCTTAACTATCTTGAAATGTGTATGGCTTGGCGTTACCACCGCAACCGATGTAATTGATTTATCGTTAATTATTTCATTAAAATCCTTTGTTGTTCTAACCCCTGGAAACTGTTCCCTGACTGATTTCAATGATTCATCATCCAAATCACAAACAGCTTCCAATACTTTTAAATTATAAAAATTACGGACAATATTTCTGCCCCACATTCCCATTCCTATAACGGCAACTTTTTGATTTTCCATATCTTCCACCCCTTACATTGCATATATTATAATACAATCGATTTTATCCGTAAAGTTAATTTTATGTAAAGAATTAACACAAAAAAAGAGCGGATAATATATCCGCCCTTTTCAAATTTCAAAAATGTCAAACTACTTGATTTCAACAGTAGCGCCTGCTGCTTCAAGCTGTTTCTTGATAGCTTCAGCATCTTCTTTCTTAACTTGTTCTTTAACTGCCTTAGGAGCTCCGTCTACCAAGTCTTTTGCTTCCTTTAAGCCTAAACCGGTAATAGCACGTACTTCTTTAAGAACTGCAATTTTCTTATCAGCAGGAACAGATGCTAAAATTACGTTAACTTCAGAAGCTTCTTCTTCTGCAGGAGCAGCAGCTGCAGCAGGGGCAGCAGCAACAGCAACAGGTGCCGCAGCAGATACGCCGAATTTTTCTTCCATAGCTTTTACTAATTCAGATGCTTCCAATAATGTTAATTTTTCAATTGATTCTAAAATTGATTCTACACTCATGATTTTTCTCCTTTTTATTTTTGTTTTTTAGTATTACTCTTTAATATTTTTTGGCAAATAAGCTCGTAGTTTAAGCGATAAGCTTAATATATTTACCCCTGTTTTTGGTCTCTAACAGCTGCAACTGCACGAACAAGTGCTGACATAACACCGTTGATACCGCCAACGATACCTGATGCAGGCGAATTGATACAGCCAAGCATTTTTGCATAAATTTCTGACTTTGAAGGAAGCGTAGCAAGTGCTTGTGCTTCTTTTGCAGTCATCAATTTGCCGTCCATAACTGCAGCAAGAATTTCACCTTTCTTGGTATCCTTGATAAATTTTGATAAAGCTTTTGCAGGTGCAACCTGATCTCCATACCCAAATGCTAATGCGATAGGTCCTTTCATAGCATCCGCTAAAATTTCATAAGGGGTACCCTTGATGGCAATTTTAGCAAGAGTATTCTTTGTAACCATATAATCGCCATCTTCTTTTTGAAGCGCTCTTCTAAGGTTAGTAATTTCCTCTACCGTATAGCCTTTGTACTCGGTAACAATTGCAACTTGTGCCTTATCGATTTTCTCTTTAATTTGAGAAATTTTGTTTTCTTTAAAAGCTTTTGTTGACATTTTTTGCTCCTTTATTTCCATTTACAAAAATTTCGACCTTAATTTTCATATTAAAAAAGATTTTGCAATCTTTTATGTTTAATCGCAAAATCCACCAAATAATAAGCTGTTCATATTACAAGTGTTTAAATCAGGAGAGGCAAAGCCCCCTTGTCCCAATCTCGGCTAGCTGTTTATCATTTGAATCCTAACAGGATACTAACTGTCTGCGATTAGGTCTTCATTGTAGTAAGAACAAAATTAAAAGTCAATACTTATTTCTTTGTTCCGTAAAGAATTGTCCAGCTTCCGGATTTAGTAATGAAAACATCGTTAAAATTGCTCTCCACATAGATTTCAAGCAAATGACGTATTTTTGAAAATGTTATAAACATTTCGGGAAAATTTCTTGTTTCCGCTTCTTCAATTCTATTTTCAGGAATAAAACTCACACTGTCTAAAAAAACAATTGAAACATTTTCTCCTGATTTTATATCGTTCAATATTTTTTTAAGATTATCTATGTAATCAAATCTGTTAATCTTACTTATATACTCAAGCTTTGCATTTGTATTTAAGTATCTTTCAAATCTGTCCGGAGCATAGTATGTAAAAATAATTCTGTCAGGTTGCTGCACATTTAAGATGACTGCTGGCAGTCTATTGCCTTCAATTCTGAATATCTTTGCAGGATAAACAGGGAAAAATACGGCGATTATGTTAATAAAAACAAACGCATACAATATTAATTGTTTTAGTTTATTATTTCCGTCAAACCCGAGTGAGATGGCAAGAATTATTACAGGTAAAATTTCTGTTAAATATTTTGTTATAAATACCAGTTTCCCAGAACATGAAATGACTGCAAGTACAAAAATATAGCCTAATACTGTCAGTATCAATCCACGACATTTTTTAAATCCTAATATTATTCCTGCTATTCCGAAAAGAGTTGGAACTGTTATTAAAAATATAAAATCCAAACCTGTTTTGTAATAAAAAACCGGAGGTGCGTTTATATGATTTGAAAGTATCGGGGAAAGAAAATCACTAAACAAGAACATTATGTTAGTATAAGAAAAAATACCCCACCACTGTGCAGATGGTAATTGTTTTAATATAATTAACCCGAACGGAAAAACGAGAATAAATCCTGAAAATAAAAAAAATAAGTTTCTCTTTGATAACAAATTTTTCTTATAAATCAGATAAACTGTTATCAATATTACAAAAAATATTCCTAACACATGGGTAAAAATCAAAGTAAAAGAAAATACGAAATACAAAATTATGTTTTTTTTGCAAGGATTTTTTAATGTCCTTATTGTATAGAGAAGGAGCAAAGATGAAATCAAAAATACAAGTGAATACAGCCTGACTTCCTGAGAATAATACACCAAAAACGGAAGTACCGATGTAATTATGGCTGAATATTTTGCACATTTTTCCGAATATTCTTTTCCGATTAAATACATAACAGGAATGGCTAAAACTGACGGAAAGACTGAAGTCAATCGTAAAATTGTATCTCCGAATTGGGCAAATGGTTTTAAATAGAAATAATACAAAGGCATATGGCATTGTTTTAATATTTCCTGACAAAAGCCTTGACCAAAAGGAATCGATGCAATAAACCAGCTTACATATTCATCATTCCATAAACCTTCCGGCTTTACTATATTCGTAATTCTAAGTATAAATCCTAATAATGAAACAAGAAAAATATACAAATTTACAACTCCCCTGTGGTTATTGTACAATAAATTTAAAGGAGTGTAAAATTGACAAAGCTTGTTATCCAAATACCTTGTTATAACGAAGAAGAAAACCTCTTTGCCACTTTAAATTCAATACCTGAAAGCATAGACGGAATTGATGAAATAAAAGTCATTGTAATTAACGACGGATCTACCGATAAATCAGCAGATACGGCAAAAAAATTCGGAGCAAAAGTTATTGAAATTAAACAAAACAAAGGATTGGCAAATGCATTCAGGACAGGAATAGCAGAAGCTTTATCCGAAGGTGCGGATATTATTGTAAATACAGATGCAGACAATCAATATTGTGCAGACGATATAGAAAAACTCATTAAACCGATTCTTTCAGGCGAAGCAGAAATGGTCGTTGGTGCAAGAGATATAATGAATATCAAGGAGTTTTCTTTCGTAAAAAAACTCTTTCAAAAACTCGGATCAGCTGTTTTAAGGTATATTTCATCAACAGAGGTTGAAGATGCCCCCAGTGGATTCAGAGCATTTTCAAGAGAATCAGCGTTAAAACTTAATGTTTTTGACAATTATACTTATACAATGGAAACTCTGATTCAAGCAGGTGCAAAGGGGATTAAAGTCAAATCCGTTCCGATTAGGGTTAATCCAAAACTCAGGGAATCAAGGCTTTTCAAAAATATTTTCAGCTATATTTTTAAGTCAATGAAAACAACTCTGCGAATGTTTATTGTGTACAGGCCGTTCAGATTCTTTGTTGCAATCTCATCGTTTTTTGGTATTGCCGGGTTAATACTGGTATGCCGATTCCTTTATTATTACAGCACAGGTTCTGGAAACGGACATATTCAATCTCTCATTTTTGCTGCAGTATTTTTAATAACATCAGTTCAGCTTGGAATTATTGCAATAATCGGAGATTTGCTTTCAATTAACAGGAAATTGCTTGAAGATATTCAAATAAGATTAAAAAGAAACGAGCTTAGGAAATAGAGTAACAAATTTTTCATAATTTTGGTATAATTTATCCTATGAAGATACTATACAGAGCAACTTATACATATAAATTTTTGCGTCTTATATACGAACAATGCGAAGAATTTATTTCGACTCTTGGAGAAATCATGTTTTACTGCATTGAGTTTGTAAAAGGACTAAAAAGTTTTAATACAAGTTTTAAAGAAATAATGAACCAGTGCTCAAGGTTCGGAGTTTCATCCCTGCCTATTACGCTTTCAATAGTTGGGATGACCTCCATAATAGTATCAATGCAGGTTGCAGGAGAAATGGTAAAACAGGGGGGAGGAAACTTTGTCGGAATGCTTATTGCAATATTAACCGTCAGAGAAGAAGGTGCTATTATGGCTGGTTTTGCAATTATATCAATGATTGGTTCATCGCTTGCATCAGAGATTGCAACTATGAAAGTAACAGAACAGCTTGATGCAATACAAGTTTTAAAAGTTAATCCTGTTCATTATCTTTTTACGCCAAGGGTAATTGCAGGGACACTTATGATGCCTCTCGTAGTCATTGTGGCTTCACTTTTCGGTATCGTAGGAGGCGGAATTGCTGCGAATGTAACTTCTGATTTATCTTTTAGGGCATATTTTGATTCGGTATGGTTTGGCTTAAGTATGCATGACCTGAGTGTGTGCATATTAAAATCAATAAGCTTTGGATTTGCAATTTCTTTAATAAGCTGTGCATGCGGAATGGGTGCAAAAGACGGTGCTAAAGGAGTCGGCATCGCTACCACCAAAGCTGTAGTCTGCTCTTTTGTTTCAATAGTTATAATAGACTTGCTGTTTGCTGCGGCATTCTTTTCCTAGGAGTAATTATGGGTATTCAAGTTAAAAATTTAGTAAAATCTTTTGAAGATAAAAAAGTTATAGATAATATATCGTTTAACGTAGATGATGGCAAAATATTATCAATTGTGGGGTTTAGCGGTTCTGGGAAAAGCACGGTTCTAAAACTTATAAGTGGTTTAATAGAAAAAGATTCCGGCGAAATCAATACCTCCGGCGGGGATATTGCTATGGTCTTTCAATATTCAGCATTGTTTGATTCTCTTAATGTGTTTGATAACATTTCCTTTGCATTACAGGAAAGGAAAGATTTGAGGGGGAAATATACAACAAAAGAATTGGAAAAAATTGTTGCGGAAAAACTTGAACTTGTCGGTTTGTCGGGCATAGAAAACAAATTCCCGTCAGAATTGTCCGGAGGCATGCAAAAACGTGTAAGCTTTGCGAGAGCAATTGTTACCGAACCGAGAATAATTCTCTATGATGAACCTACGGCAGGCCTTGACCCTATTTCTTCAACTTTGATTGAAGATTATATTGTAAGATTAAAAAAAGAAACAAATGTAGCTTCAATCGTAGTCACTCATCAAATGTCAACGATTCGGAGGACATCAGATTCGGTATTAATGTTGTATAATGGGAAAGTGGTTTTTGAAGGCACACCAGATGACCTTTGCGCCGAGCGAACAGATTTCACGAAACAGTTTGTAAATGCGACCATCGAAGGTCCTATGAAAATGAACATATAAAATTTAAGAGGTTTATAAATGAAGATTTCGTCATCATTTAAAGTTGGGATATTAACTATTGTAGCACTGTCAATACTGTTATTTACGATTTTGTGGGTTAAAGGAAGATCTTTTTCTTCAGCAGAACGTATAATAGTACATTTTAAAGATGTAAATGGCATGAGACCAGGCTCCGGGGTACAGATGATGGGGCTTAGAGTCGGTCAGGTTGAAGAAATTACCCCAGTTATTGAGGGCGAAAACAGTTATGTAAAGCTTAAATTTGTTATAACAGAGCCGGATATTGATATTCCAAAAGCATCAATGCTAACAATTCAACAATCAGGACTTATCGGAGAACAATTTTTGGAAATAACCCCGCCTAAATTACGTTCGGTATACATTCCGGTAGTGAATCAACAGCTTTTGACGGTTGATTCTGATGTAGAAATTTTACTTGACGAAAAATATTACGATGTAGGAAAAGTTAAAAAATCGCAAATTCTGTCGTCGCAAATGGTGCCAGAAGAAGTAAGAGACTCCATAAAGACAAATTACGCATACAAAATTGATTATTATATAAATCTTCCCGGATTAATCGTTCCAACATTTATGAAAGGACAGATTGTTACAACAAACGGTGTAAAGAAGCTTAGGATAGCACCATTGGACAATTCTCCGATTCCTTATCCGCATCAAGATTCCCCGTATACGATTGTAGAACCGATGAGAATTGCTAATTTTATGGACTTGCAATACAAGGCTGCAGAATCTTTGACAGAAATGACCGGTGTCGTTAACGAGCTATTAAATGACAAAATGATTGCAGATTTAACGAAATCAGTTTCGAATTTTAAGGATTTAACAGCTCAAGCAACAACAACACTTGAAAAAGCAGAAAAACTTATTGATTCATCCAAAAATGATATAGATGCTATGCTGTGGCTGTTGACAGATGCAACAAACAACTTTAATAAACTTGCCACAAACATTAATGGAGTTGTATCTGATGAGAGATTTAAGCCTGCTATGTTTGAAACGGCTGACGCTATTTCTAATATGTCTAAACAATTAGCTCCAATTATCGGTGCTGTTAATTCAAAAGAGTTTGCTGAGGATTTGACGAGTCTTATGGGAAATCTGAAAGAGATTTCAACTTCGGTAAACCAAATGACAAAAGACGAACATCTAAAACAAAAAATATCGGATTCTATAGACAACTTGAATATAACGATGTGCGAGGTTACAAAAGCACTGGAAACAGTCAACGGAACAGGCGATAGGGATAATTTGAAACAAATTATTAATGATACATCCGAAACCATTGAGAATCTGAAGAAATTTTCGGAAAAATTGAACAAGAGATTCCTGTTATTCAGATTGATGTTCTAACCAGAAGGTGATAGAGATATGGAGCGAGCCGTCATTGCGAGCGAAATTTAATCTTTCTGTCTTTCTGAGCTCCCTCACGTCATTCTGAGGCTTTAGCAGAAGAATCCCTTTAAAATAAAGGAGATCCTTCGGTCGTTTCACTCCCTCAGGATGACAAAAAAAGAAAAAACCCTCAGGTTGACAAAATACGTCATTCTGAGCTTTAGCAGAAGAATCCCTTTTACCTCAATTTTCTCGTCATTCTGAGGCTTTAGCCGAAGAATCTCATAAATTACTGATTTTAAAGATCCTTCGGGCGCTTTGCTCCCTCAGGATGACAAAAAAAAAAGCCCTATGTATGACAGGAAAAGAGAAAAATGGGGGGGATGAGCCGGAGGTTGTGACAAAATGCTAAAAACCCGCCTTTAAAAGGCGGGTTTTTAGCATTTTACCTAATGTTCTCTTTGCACCATTCGTCTAATTCTTTCAAGTACTTTGGTGTTATCCCCGATTGCGGCACATCTGGAAAATTTGAGTCTGGATTTAGCTCACCCGCTGCAGCTTTTAAGTAGTCTATTATTATCCTATAATCACTTGGCCACAGGCCAACTTCATTCGTCAGGTAACTAAAAATACCTTGATAGTTTTTGTCGTGTTCTGCTTTGCTTGCCATATTGAATGAGCGTATTACTTCTATTACATTATCTTTATTTATGTTTTTAATTATTTTTTTTGCATCTGTGTGTCTACCGCTGTTTGGACCGTTTGCACCGACAACGTCAGCAAACAGTTGAACGCCCATTTCAGCATGCTCATTATTTATTTCTCTTAGTATACGTGAGTTCTTATCCGATGATGGTACATAAACCCTGAATGTTTTGTCTCCGCATGTGTATTCTACGGTTCCTGTAGTATAGTATTGTTCTTTGCGAAATATGGTTCCGTGCCGTCTTCCTTTTATCTCCGCATCGTCTATCCAGCCATTAGTTTTTATGGCTTCTAAATCGTCTGGAGACATGCTTGCTTCTTTTAATTTGTCTACAAGCGCACTTTGCAATGCTGTTTTTTGTTCAGAGTCCAATTTTCTGATATCTATTTTTTGACATATAACAAGAGCTAATTCTCTATCTAAGTCGGTCGTCTTTGTAATTAAATCTTTAATAAATGTACTATCTTGTGGGTTTTCAGCTCTCAAAACTTCATCAAATTTCTTTAAAATAATATTTACATCGTCTTTTTCATAAACAGCTGTCGATAGTAGAGTTTTTAGGCTATTAATCCCTGGACTGAGGCCTTCATCGGCCCCTTGTGTGTTGCCGCCACCTTGACTACCGTCTCCTTGTCCATCACTCGTCACAACAGCGGAATTCCCGTTACCGGATGTTTGTACATTGACTCCAAAAAATCCCAATATTTTGTTCCACGTTGTATCAGCAATCTTTATCATATCATCCGCATGTACAATTACATTCTTTTTCAAATCATCCCATTTAGAACCTATGCTTTGTGTGTTTCCGTTATGACTAATAGTATTTCCTGCTTCATCAGCATGAATTGCATTCATTACTTGCATCCAAATACTTGCTTTATCGAAGTTTGCATTATTTGCAGCAACACCACACTCACGAATCAATGTTCTTTTAATTGCTTGAGAAATTCCTTCACCGTCTTCAATTCTGATATCCATAACATTACTCCTTATACTTGTCGTCCGATAAGTACAACGGTAAATTCACAGCAAAACTTTAATATTTTTTTTAAAAAATTACAAAGATACTCATATCATATCATATCATATCATATCATATCATATCATATCATATCATATAGCAATTATATCAAGGGTTTCAGCCTTTTGTAAAATTTTGTAAATTTCGTTACATTTCGTAACATATACAAGTAAATTTCATTTCATTTCATGTGAGAGTCAGTTTTTTTACTATTCTTTCAAGGCGGTCGTACCACTCTGCACTTAAAGTATTTACCCCTGTGGGATAGCACGTAGCCTTTTACATTTTCCTTCCAAGTCAGTAGTGATACAAGTCAAAATATTTACCCCCGAAACCGTACCCCGAAATTTGCGAAGAAAAACGAAGTTTTTCCGCAAACTCGCAAACTCGGAACTCATATTGTTAAGTTTTGTAACAAATTATTCAACATCTGAAATTTATACAATTGTATATACTTATTATATATAAGATGTAAAAAATGAGGTAATAGCTATGGTACACCACACAGTACGAAGACTATACGGCGACAATTGTTTCTTTGCTGACAATTCATGGAAACGATCTCAGCGAAGGAACACTGGCGATACGCTGATATTTAACTTTGGCAACACCTGCTGCGGCGGAGGCGGCTATTCTTATGGCGAATGTTGCGGTGGCGGTTCGTTCTGGAACGGATTAGGCGCAGGTATCGGAATGGGCATAGCAAATCTATTTGGCGGACTTATGGGCGGCTTTATTGGTATGCCATGTATGTTCGGCGGCGGTATGTGGGGCGGAATGCCTTGGACTTCATACTGGGGCGGCGGCGGAGCTTACACACCAAGTACTAAAAAAACCAAAGATACTGATGACAGTGCCGGTGTTGATGATAATAACAACGACGTAAAACCATTGGGCGCAAGCAATACTCACACTCAACATTGTGATGATATAGATGAAACTAAGCTTCATAATCTTGACACAAGATTGCAAGCTTTTGAAAAACCAACAACACCTCCTAGTCAAGAAGATCTTCAAGCATTATATAATGATGTAGTCGCAGCATTAGAAGCACAAGATGAAATACATAAGAATGGCAATACTGACCACTATAACAGATTGTTGATGGCTATTAAAAAATTAGCTAAAGATAATCATTTAACTTTAACGGATAAAAATGGCAATCATGTTGACTTGGGTAATGGTGTCCGACCTGTAGCACCGGCCCCAGAACAAGGACCTGATGCAGCATATACAGAAGCTATGACCGCATTAGGTTTGAAAGAACCTGAAATTAGCGACTTATTCGGACTAGGCATAAAAATAATAGATTTACCATACAGTGATTCTAATAAAAAAGGGTTGAGCTTACCATCAACTATCAATAAAACTAATCTTGAAAAATTAAAAACAATTATCGGAAATAAGAACATACCGGTAGCTATGGCACATAATCGACAAGCAAGCATTGATAGCTGGATTGCAGGTAAAATCGGCACTATTAGCGAAGGCCAAGGCGGAAAAGTATCATTTGAAATAGATTGCTCTGGTGTTGGCAACTATGGATACAAATATAAAGCAACTAACACAGACGGAAACAAATATAATGTTGATTGTATAACACCGACATTGAATAGCGGACACAGAAAATCAAGTGCAAACGGTGTTGAATATACATTTGGCCCAAGCGGTTATTTAAAAAGAGACGCAGAACCATTAATTAGAACAACATAAAAAAACAATATAAAAGAAACAACAAGGCGGTCGGGTAATAACCCGACCGCCTTGTTGTTTAGAAAATCTATGACTGCTGAATAGCACGTTTGAATTCTTCAGGACGGCTTGAACGAGCAAGTGCATCCTCTAATGTTATCTGCTTTCTTACATACAAATCTCTTAAAGACATCTCAAGAGTTTGCATACCAAAGCCTGAGTTGGTTTGCATTGTTGAATAAATTTGAGCAGCTTTTGCTTCTCTAATCAGGTTAGCAATAGCAGGAATAACAAGCATAACTTCCTGAGCCATGACACGACCTTGTTTTGTACCGTCTGCCTGTAAAAGAGGAAGCAATGTTTGTGAGAATACCGCAACAAGTGAGTTAGATAACTGTACACGAACCTGCTGCTGCTGTCCTTCTGGGAATACGTCAATGATACGGTCGATTGTTTGAGAAGCAGATGACGTATGCAGTGTTCCAAATACCAAGTGACCTGTTTCTGCAGCCGTCAAGGCTAATCTGATTGTATCAAGATCTCTCATCTCGCCGACCAGAATAATATCAGGGTCTTCTCGAAGTGCTGATTTAAGGGCATTCGCAAAGCTTCTTGTATCCTGACCCAGTTCTCTTTGGTGTATAATTGAACGCTTTGACGGATGTATAAACTCAATCGGGTCTTCAATTGTCAAAATGTGTTCAGACCTTGTTTCGTTTATATAGTTTATCATAGCCGCTAGGGTTGTTGATTTACCCGAACCAGTAGGCCCTGTAACTAAAATCAATCCTCTCGGTTTTTCAGCCATTTTCCTTACTGTATCTGAAAGACCTAATTCTTTAAACGAAGGAATCTTGGATGCAATTACACGGAAAGCTGCTGCATAATTTCCTCTGTCTTTGTAGATGTTAACCCTGAAACGGCCAAGACCTTGCAGTCCGTATGAAAAGTCTAGCTCCCAATCCTGTTCAAGCTTACGTCTTTGCTCTTTATTTAGCATCGGAAAAAGCAAAAGTTCAACTTCTTCAGGTTTCAAAGCTGGAATATCCATTCTCTGCAAATTACCGTCTATACGAACAACCGGTGGCAAGCCGGCAGATATATGCAAGTCAGAACCTCTTTGTTTTACAACTACTTCCAAATATTTTTCAATAAGCATTCAATCAGCCCTCTTTTAACTCTATTTTTGTAACAATTTTATCACAAGCATAGCTTAGTGTAAAGAATATAAATTTGTTTATCTTGTGCCGACAGCATACGAGTTTGCTGAATTGGTCTGTATGTCATTATAAACTGTAATTCAAAAATTTATTCACTAATTATACTATCTCCTGAAATCTTTTCTCCTTTTATAAGGTATTGTGCGGTTTCCGTCTTCATCAAGTGATTATCAATCAGAGAAAAAGTTTCAAGTTTTAGAATATTAATTCCTGAAAACTTGTCTCCATCAATTCTTAGGTTCACTGTGTCTGTTAAAATTTTATTTTTGTCATAAGGCGTTTTTTTTGAAAAAACCACAAGATTCCCTTCCACAGAAGTGACTGAAATTTCTGCATTTGCTCCGCTGTAAGGATTATCAAGCGTAATTCGGCCTTCTGACCTTATAAGATTCCAAAAATCAATACTTTGAACTTTAAATGTTTTATATGAATTTGTGCTGTCAAGTTTTGCATCCACTCTCCAAGTGCCAAACAGCGCTTTAGGAACTTCTTCCACTGACACTCCGGCTTCTATAACCTCTGCTTTTACGGATATTACAAAACATAATAAAAAAATGACAGCAATTAGGTTTTTCATAATAAAATTATAACAATAATTGAAGAAAAGTCATCCTGCTATTATTTTAATAATGTAGAAATAAATCTGACAGAATCGTCTCTTAATTCTTTTACAAAATCTTTAGCTA
>CALYTW010000020.1 GCA_945487905.1 uncultured cyanobacterium | reverse complement strand
CAATTGAATAACCGGCTGCATTATCGGCTGCATGGTTAATCGTAAATCCTGTGGATAATCTTTCCATTGACGTGTTCAATGCGTTTGTCGCACTGGTCAAGTTCCTCTGTGCAATTAACGAGGAAATGTTTGTGTTGATTGTAAGTGGCATAATGAATCTCCTTTCTCATCGATACGTACTTAGTTCCACTCATTTTTCTACGCTGTCCGTGCGTAAATTTACCGATTGGGTATCGGTTAATATATACTCTCTTTTCTTAATAAAAAAACGATTTGCGATATATACTTCTTACACTATTATTATCTTCACAATATATATGTAATGTAAACTCTTTATTGAAAAAGTTTTACAAGTTTTAATTTTATTTAATATAACTTAACATAAAGGCAATTATTTAAACGATATATACTTTATATATATAAGGAGTAATTTATATGGTCTCAGTCGGATCTTACAAAGAAGAGTATATTGAATATAACGGACATAAAGCCAAAGTAATTGAACGTAACGATGTTAAGCGAACAATTACTATTGAATACAACGGAGAGATTTACACCGTCAATATAAATGATTTGTTTGGTATAAATGATAAAATCGACAATTCAGAACATATAGATTTTTTGAACAAAAAAATTGAAGAAAGAGCAGAAAGCATTAAAACACTTAATGTTATATGGAACGAATTCAAAGAATTGATACGCAGTGCCAGAGCCGGCATAAATGCATTATTTGCATCATTGGGTATATCTGACAAGTCACAAATTGAGAATGAAGACGATATGAAAATATATATTGAATATACAGACGCCATTTGTTCTGCAAAAGGAGGTCAAAGAGGGACTTCTGCAGAACTTCTTTCAAAAGTTAATTCTAATTTGTCTGATATATCTTCAAAACATAGATTTGAATTACAGCAATTACTTACCTAGACAGGCAATGGACTAAAGTTATATTTAATAAAATACTCCTTATAAAGGAGTTTTTTATTATGAAAATGTTATTGTTTGATTTTAGGGATTCGGAAAAAGATTATTTTAACAAAAATGATTTACCGGATTTTGATATTGAATTTATCAAAGAACCGTTGAATAATATGTCTGTTTTATCGGATAAACAGCTTGAAGAAACTGATATTATAAGCGTTTTTATAACATCAGATGTTAATGAAAATGTTATTAAAAAATTCAAAAATCTCAGAATTATTTCTACACGTTCTACAGGATACAATCATATCGATTTGGAATATTGCAAAAATAATAATATTGCAGTTTTTAACGTCGGCGAATACGGCAAAAGTTCGGTTGCACAATTTACATTTTTGTTAATACTTGCACTCGTAAGAAAACTTATTCCGGCATACGTTGATACTCAAAAAAACCTTATTAAACACAAAGCTTTAGAGGGCAGAAACCTCGAATATCTTACATTAGGTATAATAGGAGGCGGCTCAATCGGAAGCTCGGTCGCAAAAATAGCAAATTTCTTCGGAATGAAAATTCTTATTTGCAGTTATGAAAAAAATCCCGAAATAACCTCTTTTGTTAAATACTCTGACAAAGAAGAAATTTTTAAAAAAGCCGATATTATAACATTGCATTTACCTTATAACTCTGAAACTCATCATATCATTAACGAAGATGTATTTAGCAAAGTTAAAAACGGAGCATATATCGTTAATACAGCCAGAGGGGAATTGATTGATACAATTTCTCTCTATAACAATCTTATTTCAGGAAAAATAGGCGGTGTTGCTCTGGACGTAATTGAATGTACCAACACCGCCGTTGATGACAAACCAATTGAAGATAAAGATAATCTATGCATCTCTAAAGCTTTAGCTATAAAAAAAATGCTCGGTATGAACAACGTAATAATTACTCCACATATTGCTTACAATACAAAAGAGTCGGTTAATACAATATTAGACACAACATTCAACAATCTTAGAGATTATTCAAAAGGTTTACATACAAATCAACTTAGATAGCACACTTTTGAGGTATAATAATTATATGAAAACAGGTGCTTTTATTATACCAACGGGAATCGGTGCTTCAATAGGAGGTTTTGCGGGAGATGCAAGCAAATATGCTCGCAGGCTTGCTAAAAATTGCCGTCTTATTGTAAATCCTAATGTAGTAAATGCAGCTTGTTTTTCCGGTATAACGGAAAATATGCTTTATGTCGAGGGCTACACTCTCGACAGGTTTTTCAGGGGCAAAATCGGACTTAAAGAATCCTCTGACAATAAAATCGGTGTAGTTTTTGACAGAGCAATTCCTCAAGATGTATTAAGCATCCATATTAATACCATAAATGCTGTTAAAACAGTTTATGATATTGATGTCTGCGATTACGAAATTACAGAAGAAAATGCCGGCATAGAATTTTTTGTAGATAAATCCGGAGTTTCAACCGGAAATGTGAAAAATCTTGATACAATTAAAAAATCCGCACAAAAATTAATTAATGCAGGATGCAAGGCAATTGCAATTGTGTGCCTATTTCCAAATGACGAAGATGACAATTATGCAAACGGAATCGGTGTTGACCCCGTAGGCGGAGTAGAAGCAGTTATTTCTCACTACATATCAAAAGAATTACAAGTTCCGTGTGCGCACGCACCGGCTTTTCAAGCTTATGAAATATTACCGAATCTCGTTGATCCAAGGTGTTCCGCAGAATATATTACTCCTACCTTTTTACCATGCATATTAATAGGGCTTTCTAACGCACCGTTGATTACGAATTTTGATGACGGTATAAACATAAATGACCTTGATTTTCTTGCAATTCCGCATAATTCATTAGGAGGGATTCCTGCCCTTGAAATGAATAAACTTGATAAAAAAATATATGCAATCAGGGAAAATTCTACTATTTTGGACGTAACATCTATACATTTACCCCTGAAATGTGATATAATTAATACATATAATGATTTAACGGAGCTTATTCAGGCATGAAAAAAACCGGTTTTTCTTTGATGGAAGTTTTAATGGTTATAGGCATTATTGGTGTTGTAACCGCAATGGGCTTATCTATTTCACAAAAAGGTGTAGAAAAAGCATACAGACAATACTGGTACACAGGGTATAAAGCACTTGCCGATGCAACTTTTGATGCAGGGGTTAACGGAAAACTTGCAAATTCCAATGATTATCATGACCATGTCAAAAACGTATTAAAATTGGATAGTAACGGCAAAGCTCCAAATGGCATAAAGTTTACTTTTGCCTCAATCAACGGATTGCAACACATTGCAATTACAATACCTAGTCCTAAAACCAAAAAGGCAATGAATAATACAAACGTGTTTATTTATAACGCATCTTTAGGAGTTTTGTATCCTGCAAACCTGCCGACAACAACCGGTAACTACATTAATCTTCAAGACAGAGTTGATATATTGCCATTTATTATAAATGACGGATACCCACGAACTAAAAGCGTTAATAATCATAGGCATGATAGAAAAATATACAGTTTTAAAGAAGCGTATTGCAAAACTCATAACAATCAATCAATAAACGATTCTAATAATATGAATAAATTAACCTGTCCGTCTGGACTAACTACAGTTAATGGTGTAATGCAATTGGCAGATCCCCAAAAAGTTTTCTAAATATTTTAATAAAAATGGGCGCAGCTTTCAGCTGCGCCCATTTTATTATATCATATACAGTTATTTAATTTTAACAGTATTGTTTTCAAACAGGAACTGAGTAACTTTTTCATTCAAAGCCTGCTGCGCAAGTGCATTAAACACTCCGGGGGTTTGTGAAATCTGCTTAATTAATGTCGAAGAATCCATACCGTACATTTGCCCCAATTCGGAAAGTTTTGAACCAAAATCTGCTTGTGATACTGTTATATTTTCTTCTTTTGCAATTTTATCTATTACAAGAGAATTTTTAACCCTTACAGCAGCATCTCCTTTTAGTTCTTTTACTATTGAATCATATCCTTGAGCCTCTAAAGCCTGCTCCCATGTAAAGCCTTGCATTTCGAGCTTTTGCTTGTATTCCGCAACGAGTTCATCTGTTTCTCTGTCAATCATAGATTGCTGAATGTCAACTTTTACGCCTGATACAACTTTTTCAAAAACAGCTTTTTCGGAATTTGTTCTGTCTATATCTTCTTTTTGTTTATCCAAATATGATTGAATATCAGCTTTCAAATCGTCAACATTCTTGAAAGGACCTACTTTTTGAGCAAATTCATCATTAAGTTCCGGTAAAACTTTCATCTTAATTTCGTTGATTTTGCATTTGAATACAGCAGGCTGTCCTGCCAGCTTTTTCTCGTGATATTCTTTAGGAAATTCGACATTGATATCAAATTCTTCATTCAGCGGTTTGTCTGCAAGCTGTTCTGCAAATCCGGGTATAAAGCTTGAGTGAGCTAAATCAAGTGTATAATTTTTTGCATCTCCGTGTTCGATTTTTTCTCCGTTAACATATCCATCAAAATCGAATACGATTATATCATCAGCCTTTGTGTTTCTGTCTTTTACGGAAACTTGAGTTGCATGCTGTTCAAGAAGTCCGTCTAAAGCTTTTTGGAAAGCATCATCAGGCGTTTTATAGCCTTCTACTTCTATAGTTAAACCTTTATATTCCCCTAAGGTAAGTTCCGGTCTAAGCTCGATTTTTGCAGTTATTTTCATTGCTTGTCCTACCTGATATTCATAAGACTCAACGTACGGTTGAGCTACTATATCAAAGTTATTTTCTTTTATAACATCCGCAAAAATTCTCGGCAAAGCTGATTCAAGAGCTTCGTGTTTAATCCTTTCTTCACCTATGTTTTGTTCAAGAATATTTCTCGGAGCTTTACCCTTTCTAAATCCGGGAATATTTACATATTGTGACAATTTTTTTGCCGCATTGTTATAATATATAACGGCATCTTTTGCCGGAACTTCAATTTCAACCTTTACAACATTTTCCGGTAGTTTTTCAATTTTTGTTTCCATTTAATCATCCTCATTTATATTGTACGATTCCAGTTAAAATTAAGAATACAATAAACATTGGGATTATGCAATTAATTATGTATATTAGAGTTTTTTTAATTCTTATACATAAAACTGCAATACCCATGGCTTTAATTATTTATGTGTATTGATAACATCTCATTATTGGTGTTAAATAACAGTATGAAAATAAAACAGTTCATTATACCAATACTTTTGATTCTAATACTCGTTATTTTTAATCGGGTTTTTCTGGACACGTTTAATCGTGCAAATATGTATTTTTCGGGACAAAGAATATATAACGACGAATATATGCATCCCCAAAAGTTTTTTGACAAAACATGGCGTGTAATCGCAAAAGATTATTATGAACCGACATTGAATCATCAGGATTGGATAAAATGGAAAAACAGATATCAAGGCAAAATAAAGACCGATGAAGATGCCAGAGTGGCTATCGATACAATGATAGCAAGTCTTAACGAACCTTATACAAGGTTTATGACCAAAAAAGATTTTGAAGACCTTGCGACTTCGATAACCTCAAAAATATACGGCATAGGCGTCAACATATACTCTAACGCAGGAAAAATCGAAATTTTTAACGTGATTCCATCTACACCTGCGGATTTGGCACAACTTAAACAAGGCGACATCATAATAGAAGTTGATGGCAAAGATATCAACGGAATGAATGTTTCAGATGTTGCATCTCTTGTCAGAGGGCCTGAAAACAGTGTTGTAGAAATTACAGTTCTCAGAGAAGGCAAAAAACTAAATAAAAAAATTAAAAGAAAAGAAATCAAAATTAAAAATGTTAAAAGTTCGGTTCTTGATAACCACATAGGTTACATTCAAATAATAAGTTTTATGGGCGAAACTACACCGAATGAATTTATGGAAGCGCTTGAAAATACTAAAGACACTGATTCTATAATCATTGACCTGCGTGGAAACACAGGCGGACTTCTGGATAATGCCGTATTTATAGCAAATATGTTCATTAAAAAAGGCGAAATTGTAGAAATAATATACAGAAACGGCAATAAAAAAGTTATAAACGCGATTCCGAACAAAGGAACTATTGATAAACCTATTGCAGTCCTTGTAAACGCTGCCAGCGCCAGTGCAAGCGAAATTCTGTCAGGTGCTTTAAAAGATGCACACAAAGCAACTTTAATAGGCAAAAAAACATTCGGAAAAGGTCTTGTGCAAAAAGTTGTTCCACTTCCTAACAGAACAGGAATTAATGTAACTATCGCAAGATATCTAACCCCAAATGGTACTGATATCAATAAACTTGGCATAAAACCCGACATAGAAATAGGTAATGAATTTGATTTTTATATAAATAATTCCAAAAATGATGTTCAATTGGAGAAAGCAAAAGAAATACTTTCTAAAAAAACTAATTAGAAAGCAGTTCCAATGTTTTTGCCCTGGCCTCTTTATCTATTTCGAAAATTTCATCCAATGAAGGATTTTGAATAAATTTATGGAGTTCAAGCATTTTTTCTACGGTATCTATAATCTCAAAAAGCTTTATTTTCCCTTTCAAGAACGCAAAAACAGCTTCCTCATTTACCGCATTCATACAAACCGGATAAGAACCGCCTAGTTTACCGCATTCATATGCTATATGAAGTGTTTTAAATTTTTCCCAATCAGGTTCTTCAAAATCAAGTCTTGCAATCTCGGAGAAACTGAAGCTCTTTGATTTAATCCCTTCGTACCTTTCGGGATAAGTAATTGCATACTGTATAGGAATGTGCATACTCGGAAGCCCAAGCTGTGCTATTACACTCCCGTCAACGTATTCTATTGCTGAGTGGACTATACTCTGAGGATGCACAACAACCTGAATTTTGTCATAATCCATGGCAAAAAGATGATGTGCTTCTATTACTTCCAAACCTTTATTCATAAGAGTTGCACTGTCTACTGTAATTTTTCTGCCCATATTCCAGCGTGGATGAGCAAGCGCCTGTTCGACAGTAGCGTTTTTCATCTCAGTAACGGATTTGTGTAAAAAAGGCCCGCCGGAAGCAGTGATTATCAGTTTTTCGACTTGAGAAATGTCTTTTATGCATTGGTGTATTGCACAGTGTTCACTGTCAACAGGAATAATATTTACACCCTTTTCTTTTGCAAGAGGCATAACAATGTCGCCTGCCATAACAAGAGTCTCTTTGTTTGCAAGAGCAATATCAATACCGTTATTGATTGCCGTAATAGTGGGTTTTAATCCGATTTTGCCTGACACTGCTACCAAAATTATATCAGTTCCTATATCAGAACAAATTTCGTCAAGCGTTATATATTTTGCACCAAAAATTTTCGATTCATCATCCGCATAAGCGTACTTTGGCTTGAACTTTCTAATCTGCTCGTTTAACAGGTCAGTATTATGTCCTGCCGCCAGTGCTATTATCTCAAATTTATCATCAAGCCCTTCTATAACTTCCAGCGCTTGCCTGCCTATTGAACCAGTTGAACCTAGTATACTTATTTTTCTCTTCATAAGTTTTATTATAATACAAATAAAATTCTTGACAGTAAATTGTGTTCTTGATAACATTATTCTCGTGGTTAGCAAACCGCATAGCTGAAATTCATAAAATATGCGCTTGTAGCTCAGTCGGTAGAGCAATCCCCTTTTAAGGGAGAGGTCGCGCGTTCGAATCGCGCCAGGCGCACCATTTAAAAGAAAGTCAAACGACTTTCTTTTTTTTAATTATTCAGCTCATCCGTAATATCACGAATTTCTGATGATATATCAGAATCTTCATTTATATTTTCTCTGACAAGTTTTGCAAAATCAGCTTTCTTAAATTCGTGCAAACCTTTTAACCTGAATAATTCTGTCAGCACCTTTGCCGTAGAATATTCTGACTCCAAATCCTTTTCAGTAACAGTTAGAAAGTTTTCAAAATGCTTGTTAACTGTTTTTACGATTAAAGATTTTGGAAGCAAATCCTCAAACTCCCCGCATGAAACGAGATGAATTTTGTCAATTTTACGCAGTTTTGGTTTGATTTGATTAATATTTTCCTCAGCATCTTTGTCCAGAAGTATGTAGATAGGAAGTTTTATTTCCTCAATCAGTCGGTAGTACATTTTAACCACCTGATTTTTTCCGCCGGCAGCTATTATATGAATGCCTTTTTTATAAAAATCTTTGCCTAAATACTTCGAAAACGCAGGTAACAAGATTTCCTCAGTAATACCTTCCGCCAAAATAACTTTTTCTACAGGATATTTAAGAGCTTTTTCTTTTCTTAGCATAATCAAATTGCCGTCACTTTTAGCAATTTCTTTTAGCCACTTGATGTTTACCGGTGTTTCTCCTGAAATAAGGGTTGCCGCAGAGCTGTAATTTATTTGATTATCAAGAAACTTAATTGTTTCTTCATCATTAAAACATACTGAATTTTCATAATCTTTTAATATACTATTTATCCTTAAATCCGCCTTTTGAAAACCGCATAACCCGCCAATACTTGAGTTCAAAATATTTTGGGCGATTTCTGTCAACTCTGCAAAACTAATTCTTTCAATATCGTTTTTTTTCAACCTCGGCTCTGTCAGACAAGCTAAAATTATATCCGTAAATACCCTTAGATACTTTTCTTTCGTAGATTTGAATCTCGTCAGCCTGTCTATCGATACGATTATTTGCTCTTTTGTTAAATTTTTATGTTTCATTTATAAACTAATTTTTCCGTTTATCGTTCTAATTATAACATACTTTACATTTAGCACTAAAACATTATAATTAAGTTATGTACAAATTTTTATTAACACTATTATTTGCAATGCTTTTCATGCCGCTTTCTTTCTCAGGCGAACCGAATTTGCGTGACTATGACGAATACCAGATTCCCGCAGGATATCACATTCCGATTTTGGCATTACAAGAATTCTCAACCGCTTATACAGAAGAAGGAGAAACTTTAAACTTTGTTACAACAAACGATATTTATCTGTTTAATAAAAATGTTATACCTAAAGGTACTAAACTTACGGGTTATATTGAAAAGAAAAATGAACCCGTCAGAGGCACTAATGCCGCTATGAAAGTGTTTATCAACAAAATGTACCTGCCTGACGGATTTGAAATTCCTATAAAAGCATATATTAGTACTGTAAACAATAATACTATCGGAGGAGAACTCACTGCTCCTGAAAAATATGATAAAATTCCGCATTACCAAAGATGGACAATGTTCAGAGCTTTTGGTGTTCTGCAATATGTTCCCGGCGGTCAACGCAGAATGGGAGAACACGTTACAATATCTTCAGGTGCTAATCTTAAAATAGTAATAGTTGAACCTATAAACATGACACATACCGTAATAAATTGACAAAACTCTGGTAAAGTATACAATATTATAAGAGGGGAGGAAGTTAAGTCGTATGAAATTAATTACATATAACAGAATCGCAGTGTTTGTATTGGCATTTAGCCTTATTAATACTGCTTATGCCGGAACTAATTTTTCTTATCAGCAAGAAAATATGAGACCTGTACATAATAACTCGGTTAACATGTCTGATGCGGTTTATCCGCAGGATAATGTACTGCGAGGGAATGTTGTCATGGTGCCTGCAGGTACGGAAGTGAAAGCTTCTTTAACAATGCCTCTTTCTTCAGCAAATATGACAACCGGACAAACTGTATCAATGATGTTAGGCAGTGATTTCAATTATAACGGACGAGTTATTGCTCCCGCAGGAAGCACTGTTACCGGTTCTGTAGTCGAAGTATCCAAAGCTAAACGTGGAAGCATGAACGGCAAACTGTGCGTTAGGTTCAACATGATTACAACTCCATACGGAACACAAATACCTATTTCTGCCGTAATTAAAACAGACGATTCGTCAGGAGTTCTGGTAGGCGGTACAAAAATGGATGTTACCAAAGAATACGCAAAAGATTTGGCTGTAGGTTCTGCGGCAGGTGCAGTTTCCGGCGTAGTATTCGGTGCTTTGGCTGGCGGTAATGTCGGGAGGGGTGCTGCTCTTGGAACCGCTGTCGGCGCAGGCGGAGGTCTGGTTAAATCCGTTTGGGATAAAGGAAATGATGTAGAAATACCTTACGGTGCTTCTGTAGAGTTAATGCTGACTCAGCCCGTTTCTGTAAGCGTTCCCGCTTATCAATTTGAAAACTAGCAATGTAATTTGCTGTGTCGGGTAATAAAAAATTTTTGAAATAATTTATATTATAACAAGGGATTCTTAGTTAAAGGGATGTCGAATATATAGAGAAAGTGAACGGTAGTGTCGATTTTAAATAAAAACAGTTTTTTATATGATGAAGAGGAAGATCAGGATTGTAAACCATATACAGTCCCTGCTCTCATTACGAGCAAGCCTGAAGTCATACCGATTTACAAGTCCTTTTTAATCTCTACAGCGCTTCACCCTGCAGTTGTCGGTTTGATACTGCTCATATCTCTTATACTGGCACTGCTCGGAATTCATCTTTTTGAATTCGGCAAAGTTAAACCGCAACTAAAAAAAGATATAGAATTTGTTCTGGTTGATAAACCGGGAACACCAAGGAATCCTAATACAAAAAACAGAGCAGATATTAATTCCAGAAGCGGAGGAATTAATGATCCAAAAAGAAAGGTATCAATGCCTTCTCCTGCTCCTAAAAAAGCTCAAAAGCCATCAGCTTCAGCTAATCGTGCTAATCAAATGATCAAAAAACAGCAGGAACAAATTAAAAAACAGGCGCAAACTCAAAAAACTCAAAAACAATCTAAGGCTTCTCAACCGACAGCTAAACCTGTCCAACAGCCTTCAAACGTAAATAAACCTTCGCCGGCAAAACCAGCTCCGCCAACAGCCAGACCAAGTGCTATGCCGATATCGGCACCTGTACCCGCAGAAAAGCCAAGTTCACCATTTTCAGTACCTGTACCAAAGGCAGCGCCTACAGGCAAAACACTTGCTACAGGTCCGATAGGAGGAACAGGCTCGACGACAGGAGGTTCTAAGTCAGGAGGAGTTCCGGCATCAGGTTCCGGCTCAGGTGCTTATGCCCCAAGGCCTACGCTTTCTCCGTCAGCAGGAGGCGGCTCGGGTCAATTGGCAAGAGGTAGATCGGGGGGAGGTACGGGAAATATCGGCAACCCCGGAGGAGGCGGAGGTGCGCCGGGTATTGATGCCCTTCGTGAACCGGATTTCGGCCCTTATATGAGAGAATTACAGCGCAGAATTAAGCTAAATTGGGATCCGCCAAAAGGTAACGAAAGCAAAACAGTTGTATTATTATTTAAAATCGCTAAAGACGGTCGATTAATTTCTTGCAGAGTGCATAAATCTTCAGGGCTTCCGTCAGCGGATCAGGCAGCTTTAAAAGCGGTTGAGCTAACTGCTCCGTTTAGACCGCTTCCTGCAGATTTTAAAGGGCAAAATATTGATATTCAATTTACATTCGATTACAGAGTATTCGGAGCGTCAAGATATTAATACTAATGTGAATAACATAAAATAAAAGGGGAAAAACAATGGAATTATTGATTGAAACAGCAAAACAGGATTGGTGGGTATTATTACCAATATTTATCTGCTCAGTCCTTACGATAGCAGTAGCTATTGACAGATGGACTTTTTACAAAGCCAACAAAAGAAACGTAATTGAATTGATACCAAGATTACAAAAAGAGCTTTCAAGAAACAACTTAATGGGAGCGCAAAACATAGCAGTTCAATGCGGAGGTATAGTAGGAGAAGTTACGGAAGAAGCCGTAAGAATTTTATCTGAACAGAAAAAAGGCTTTTCACGCTCGTTTGATATCGCATCAACTCTTGCTTCAAGAAAACTTGAACACAGATTAACAATTCTCGGTACAATAGGCGGTATTGCACCTTTCTTAGGTTTGTTTGGTACTGTATTCAGAATCTTGTATACATTTCAGGATTTGGCATCACAGGGTAACCAATCCGCTGCGGTTGCCATGGGTATCGGCTCTGCTTTGATTGCAACTGCCTTCGGTCTTGGGGTAGCTATAGTAGCAGTTGTTTGTTACAACACCTTCCAATCTACGGTTAAAAGATTTGAAGATGATTTTCAACTAATTAAGTTGTTATTCTTGAGCTTTGTTGATTCAGAAGAAGACACAAGAGTTCAATCCGGTTCAAGCAGTGTTGCTCTGTAGAGGTATTTTTAAATGGCAATAAAATCAGGCAAAAAAGCTTTATTTAATGAAATCAATATAACACCATTAACGGATATTTTCCTTGTGCTGTTAATTATTATGATGGTTGTTGCTCCTACGTTTCAATCAATAGATAATAATATAACCATTCCTGAAATTAACAGCGGTACATCCATAGAGCAGGGAAAAGTTGTCGTTTCGGTTACTAAAGACGGCTTTATATATGTTGATTCAAAAAGAACGTCATCATCTATGCTTCGCAAAGATTTGGAATCAGTCAGGGGAGATTCGGAAAATCCCGAGCTTGTTGTTAAAGCTGACGAAAAAGTCAAAAGTTCCGTAATTATGGAAATTATGGATGCGGCTCAGGATGCTCATTATAAAAAGCTAATAGTTGCAGGAGAACCTTTAAACAAAAAAGATCAAAAAAGACTTGAAGAAGCTTACGAAAAAAGCAAAACTCAAAATAGTATGCTTGATGGTGCGAATACAGCACTCCCGCAGGATTATCAGTACGAAAATTGGAACTAATGTATTATGAAAGACAGTTTTAACGAAATTAACATTACACCTTTAACAGATATATTTTTGGTATTACTTATAATCATGATGGTTATAGCTCCTATGCTAGACCAGCAAGGACTTAATCTTGCGGTTCCTGAAGTTGTAAAACAAGAACAAATACAAAAAGACCCTAAAATAATGAATGTGGTTGTTACTGAGAATAACAAAATTTTGTGGAACGGGGAAGCGCTTGAATCAGAAAATTTGGAACAATTCTTCTCCGAACATAACAAAGATTACCCTGACGGACTTTTGATTCAAGCTGATGATGATTCCGAACACGGTATAATAGTTCGAGTTATGGATAGTGCCAGAAATTCCGGAATCACAAGCATTTCTCTTTCAAGAGGATAATTGATTATAATTTTTAATTACATAATAAAAGCGGGTATTTTTGTTTTACCCGCTTTTACTTATTTTATAAAACAATCTTACTTGTTTAACTGACTCATTACTTCATCAGCAAAGTTGTCGTTTCTTTTTTCAAGACCTTCGCCAAGAACATATCTGTCAAATTTTACAATATTTAATTTGCCTGAAATTAATTGTTCTATAGTTTGGTTAGGATCTTTCACAAAAGCCTGTTCAATCAAGCATCTTTGTGCCATCAATTTGTTTACACGACCTTCTACAATCTTTGCTCTAATTTGCTCAGGCTTATTAGCCAAATCTTCTTTGCCCATTTCGATTCTTGTTTCTTCATCAATAACTGATTGAGGAATGTCTTTTCTTGAAACGAATTCAGGTGCAGAAGAAGCTATATGCAAGCAAATATCCTTTGCCAATGCTTCATCCTTACTGTCTGTTTGAAGAAGGACACCTATTTTACCGTTATGAATATATGTTGCAGTGTTGCCTTCGTATCTTACAAATCTTCTGACTGTAATCTTTTCGCCTATAGAAGCTATTTTTTCCTTAATAACGTCAGATACAACTTTACCGCATTTCGGGCAAGTCAAAGCCAAAAGCGCATCAACATCCGCAGGGCTTGAATTTGCAACCAGTTCAGCCAATCCGTTTGTTAATTCTATAAATTCAGAATTCTTAGCAACGAAATCTGTTTCACAGTTAACTTCTATCATTGCTCCTGCAGAGTCTGAAACATAAGAACCGATTCTGCCTTCTGCTGCGATTCTGCCCATTTTCTTATCAGCTGATGCCATACCTTTTTGACGAAGAACTTCCATGGCTTTTTCCATATCTCCATCGACTTCTACAAGAGCTTTCTTTGCATCCATCATTCCTGCACCTGTTCTGTCACGAAGTTCTTTTACCATTGTTGCTGTTATGTCCATTTTTATCTCCTTATTTTATTTGTTATAACAATAGAAAATTGATAATTGAAAATGGAAAATTGTTATAAAATAATTGTCAACTTTCCATTTTCCATTTTCCATTTAAAAGTTATACATTAGCAGTTTCAGCTTCTGCACTTTCAACCCCTGCATCAGCAGCAGTAACTGCTTCTACTTTTTCTTTTCTGTTAGCGTTGTTTTCTCTGAGCTGTTTGCCTTCCAAAACCGCATCTGCAAGTTTTGACGCAATTAATTTGATAGAACGAATTGCATCGTCATTTCCAGGAATAATGTAGTTTATTCCATCAGGATTTGCATTCGTATCAGCCAAGCAGATTACAGGAATACCGAGTTTATTGGCTTCAGCAATAGCAATATCTTCCTTTGCCTGATCTACTACAAATATAATGTCCGGTAAACCCCTCATTTCTTTGATACCACCAAGAGTCTTGCTCAATTTTGCAAGCTGTCTGTTTAACTGAGACTGCTCTTTCTTAGGTAATTTTTCAGCATGACCTGATGAAATAAATTCTTCTAATTCTCTCAATTTGTTAACTCTGCCTCTGATTGTTTCAAAGTTTGTTAACATACCGCCAAGCCATCTTCTGTTAATATAATAAGCACCTGCTCTTTGTGCTTCTTCTGCTACTACATCAGCAGCTTGCTTTTTTGTACCAACAAATAAAACATTCCTGCCCCTTGCTGCTTGTTCTCTAACGGCTTCATAAGCCTTGTCCAGCAAGTCGGTCGTTTTTCTTAAATCTAAAATATAGATTCCGTTCCTTGCACCGTATATATACGGTTTCATTTTAGGATTCCAGTGTTGTGTTTGGTGTCCAAAATGTACACCTGCTTCAAGTAATTCAATAAGTGATGCTGTTGACATCTTTTGTCTCCTTTGGTTTTAACTGTGTTTTACTACGGGAATCATAGCTACATTTTTAAAAGGTAATGGGAGAATAGGTAATAAGAGAATACGTTTTTAAACTCATTATTAAATATTCGGCTAATCAAGTTTTAAAAACTAGGGCGAACCTATCAAGCTATAAAACCAATGAAATCATATTATAAACAAGGTTAAAAGTAAAGTATTTTGTAAAATTATACTCGGTTTATTGCACTAAGATTATTTTTATGTTAAAGTATAATCTACTGGCGTTTGGCGGGGGTAAATGCAACCCGCTTGACGTAAAAACTACAAGTTGGGCGTTTGGCGGGGTAAATGCAACCCGCTTGATGTAAAAACTACAAGTTGGGCGTTTGGCGCAGTTGGTAGCGCATCTGAACGACATTCAGAGGGTCACAGGTTCAAGTCCTGTAACGCCCACCATTTTAAATTTGGAGTGTAATATTGACAGCCGAATTAACCAGCGAGCAAATCGTCACAAATTTATTAATTTCAAATGAAATTCTCAAACCGAAGAACGTTTATGCAAATATCTCTAGTGGTAATGATTTGGGAGAATTTTTAAACAAATTACCTGAAATCGACTCCAATAAGCCGATTTCAAGATACACATTTATCGATTTAGAAAACGGTTGGATTTGCTAATATAACATGTCCTTTTATTGTAAAATTGTCGAACCTATATATAGCAAAACAGGATATGATAAGAAATAGTATTTATTCGTTTTTTAGCACAATATAAATATATGCTTAAGGATGCGTCGAACAATTTTGTTTAACACATCCTATTATTCATAAAATATAAAATTAATCTGTTCAACCAGACTGTCTACCAAGATGCTTTTGTTACACCTGGCAACAAGCCTTGATGAGCCATTTTTCTTAAACAAATTCTGCACAAGCCAAAATCTCTGTGATATCCGTGAGGACGTCCGCAGATTGAGCATCTGTTGTGAAGTCTTACTGCCGGATATTTTCCTTTTGATACCAATATTCTTCTTGATTCTTCTTTGTTTATCATCGCTTTCTTAGCCATGAATTTCTCCTTTTCTAAATTAAAAATTGAAAATTGATAATGGAAAATTATTTTAAATTTTCTATTTCTATATTCAGTTTTTCGTCTGTTTCTATATTGTACTATCCAAAAATGCTATAGGAAAATCCAAAACTTTTAGTAATTTTCAATTTTCCACTTTCCATTTCACATTACTTCTTGAAAGGCATACCTAAGAGTCTTAACAATTCTCTTGCTTCGTCGTCCGTATTAGCTGTTGTGATAATAGATACATTCATACCTTTTACCAAATCGACCTCTTCATAAGAAATTTCAGGGAACAATGCCTGTTCTTTAAGTCCTAATGTATAGTTTCCTCTGCCGTCAAAACTCTTAGCTGAAACACCTCTGAAGTCACGAATGCGAGGAAGAACTACACAGATTAACTTTTGCAAGAAATCATACATTCTTTCACCACGCAAGGTTGCCATTGCACCTACCGGCATACCTTCTCTTAATTTGTATGACGCAATTGATTTTTTAGCCTTTGTAACAACAGCGTGCTGACCTGCAATTTTCGTCAATTGAGCTTGTATGGCATCAGCTATTTTTGAGTTGTGTGATGCTTCCCCAACACCCATATTTAAAACTATCTTATGGAGTTTTGGAATCATCATATCATTTTCATAACCGAATTTTTCTTTTAGAGCTGATTTTACTTCTTCATTGTACTTTGCTCTTAAACTTTTTGTCTTTGTCATTTTTCTTTTCCTTTTCATTGAACACGGATCTGTCAAGCATCATTTATAGTGTAAATTTGAAAATCAATAATGGAAAGTTATTTTTAAACATATTTATTATTACTTGTGATTTTTGAAAATATTTTGGCAGAAAATCTTTAATTATTTTCCACTTTCAATTTTCAACTATCCATTCATTTAAGTTTCAAGCTACCATTTTAAATGTCTTGAAGGCGTGTTTACTATTAGTACTATACGTCTAACTGTTCACCGCATTTTTTACAAACACGGACTTTCTTACCTTCAACCACTTTGTGAGCGATTCTTGTAGGTTTGCTGCAACTAGGACATATTACCATGACGTTTGATGAATCCAATGGAGCTTCCTTCTTTATCAATCCGCCCTGTATACCATATGCCGGATTTGCTTTCGTTGCCTTGGTAATCATATTTGCACCTTCTACTATTACTTTACCTTCTGAAGGAAGTGCCTTTTTAATATTACCTTCTTTTCCTTTATCCTTGCCTGCTGTGATGACAACCCTATCACCGGTTTTTACATGCAAGCCTTTCTTTGAATTTGCCATTTTTATTTTCTCCAATTATTTTAATTGAAAATGGAAAATGGAAAATTATTTAAAACTATTTTCAATTTTCAATTTTCAATTCTCAATTTACTAAATTACTTCAGGTGCAAGTGAAACAATCTTCATAAAGTTCTTGTCTCTAAGTTCTCTTGCTACAGGCCCAAATACACGGGTTCCTCTCGGATTTCCGTCTTTGTTAATTATAACAGCAGCATTTTCGTCAAATCTGATAACAGAGCCGTCTGCACGTTTGATATCATGTTTCGTTCTAACAATAACTGCTTTTACAACTTCAGACTTCTTAACCGTCATATTCGGCGTTGCATCCTTTACGGTAGCTGTAACAACATCGCCTACTGAAGCAAATTTTTTGTTAGAACTGCCCATAACACGGATAACTAACAATTCTTTTGCACCTGTATTGTCTGCTACTACTAATCTGGTTTCTTGTTGTATCATTTTTCTTTTCCTTTTTGTTTTTGTCGGGTTGCACCCTGCCTACATTTTGGGACTTATTTACCCATACAGCGCATTATTTGCGTTAATAATGATGTTCTTTATGGAAAATGGAAAGTGTAAAATGAAAAATTATTTTAAAAGATTTTCTATTTTCAATTTTCCATCTTAAAAACTACTTAGCCTTTTCTACGATTGATTCCAAAGTCCATCTTTTTCCGCCTGAAATAGGCCTTGATTCAATAATTCTTACGATATCGCCAATACCGCATTCATTATTTTCATCATGTGCTTTGTAGTTTTTGTTTGATTCAATAATTTTTTTGTATTTTGGGTGCGGGCTGTATGAAGCAACTTTTACGACAATAGTCTTATCCATTTTGTCACTTATAACTACACCTTGTTTTTCTTTCTTAGGCATTTTTTACCTCGTTTTCTTTTTCCTTAATTACAGTCTTAGCTTGAGCAATTGAGCGTTTTGTCTTTGATATCTCAGCTGTGTTTTCTAATTTGTGCATAGAAAGCTTAATTCTTGCATCAAAAAGTGCTTTTTTTGAATCCAAAACAAATTGTTTAAGTTCTTCAACTGTTTTTTCACGCATTTCACTTAATTTCATTGCTATTTTTTCCTTTAATTATTCAGCTTCTTTCTCGATAACTTTAACTTTGATTGGTAATTTTTGTGCAGCCAATTCTAAGGCTTTAACCGCAACAGCTCTATCAAAGTAGTCAAGCTCAAAAAGAATTCTGTTTGGTTTTACTACTGCTACCCAATATTCTACATTACCTTTTCCTGAACCCATACGAGTTTCAGCAGGTTTTGCTGTAATTGGTTTATCAGGGAATATTTTTATCCATACGTTACCGCCACGTTTAATTTCCCTCGTCATTGCACGTCTTGCAGCTTCTATCTGACGGCTTGTAATCCAGCCTGGTTCTACAGCCTTAAGTGCGTAACGACCGAATTCAAAGTCGATACCTCTTGTTTCGGTACCCTTCATTCTACCTTTCATTTGTTTGCGGTATTTTGTTTTCTTCGGCATTAACATTATATTGTTCTCCTAATTTACTATTTTGTTTCTACGGCCTTGCCACGTTTACCGCGCCTGCCTGCAAATTTGTCATTTGAAGATTCTTTTGATGTTTTTGATTTTATATTCATATCAGCTTTTTCGCCAGGCATTAAATCGCCTTTGAAAATCCAAACCTTAACACCAATTTTACCCATTATCGTATCAGCTTCCGTGAAACCGTAATCAACATCAGCTCTGAGTGTTTGAAGAGGTATTCTTCCTTCTTTTGCCCATTCCGAACGAGCAATTTCAGCTCCGCCTAAACGACCTGATACCATAATCTTGATACCCTGAGCGCCCGCTCTCATCGTTCTCTGCATTGCCTGCTTCATTGCACGTCTGAACGCAACACGTTTTTCAAGCTGCTGAGCTACTGATTCCGCTACCAATAATGCATTTACATCAATTCTGGCTACTTCAACAACATTAATAATAACAGGTTTTCCCAAGTATTTAGAAACTTCAGCTTTTAATTCATCTATACCTTGACCGCCTCTGCCTACTACAATACCCGGTTTTGCTGTTACAACAGTTATAGTCAGGCTTTGTGATTTTCTGTCAATCATTATATCTGCTACACCTGCCGCATACAGTTTTTTCTTAATAAATTTTCTGATTTTAGCATCTTCTGCTACGAATTCTGCATAATCTTTAAATCTTGAATACCATGTGCTGGCCCAAGTTCTTATTATGCCTACTCTGAATCCGGTTGGATGTGTTTTTTGTCCCATTTTTTCTACCTTTATATTTACTACTTCTTTACAAATTAAGCTTTAGCACCATCGCTAACTTTAACCGTTAAGTGAGATGTACGTTTAAGTCTCTTATAAATACGACCTTGTGCTCTCGGCTTACCTCTTTTGTACGTTACACTTTCATCCGCAAATATTTCAGAAACTTTTAAAGCTTCGGCTTTTACTCCCGCTTGTTCGAAAGCATTTGCTGCTGCTGCTTTAACATTCTTTTCAACTACTCTTGCAGCAAAATAAGGCATAAAACGTAACATGTCAAGAGCTTCATTAACAGCCTTGCCTCTAACTTCGTTGATTACTCTGCGAAGTTTTCTTGCTGTCATTTTAATATCTGTTTGTCTTGATTTAGCTTCCATTTTTGTTTTCCTTTATTTCTTGTTGATTTCGTACAGAATTATTTTCTTTTAGCTGTTTTGTCAGAACCTGCATGCCCTCTGTACATTCTTGTAGGTGCAAATTCTCCCAATTTGTGTCCAATCATTTGTTCTGTTACATAAACAGGAACGTGAGTTTTACCGTTATGAACAGCGATTGTATGCCCCAGCATATCAGGTACAATCATAGATGCTCTTGACCAAGTCTTCACAACTTTCTTTTCTGAATTTTCATTCATCTTGCTGATTCTCTTTGCAAGAGCTTCTTCTACATATGGACCTTTTTTTAATGAACGTGCCATTAATTTCTCCTTTTTTTAATTGAAAATTGAAAATGGATAATGGAAAATTATTTTAATATTCCTTATTCTATATTCAGTTTTCCCTTTGTATCTATACGAATGAAAAATCTAGTGGATACTTTTGAAATATTTTATACAATTTTCAACTTTCCATTTCCAATTTTCCATTCATTACCTATTTCGTTCTGCGTCTTACAATAAGCTTATCTGACGCTTTACCTTGTTTTCTTGTCTTGTAGCCAAGAGCAGGTTTACCCCAAGGAGTCTTAGGATGTCCGCCCGGACCCGTTTTACCTTCACCACCACCGTGCGGGTGATCACATGGGTTCATCGTTACACCACGAACTGTAGGTCTGATACCCATATATCTCTTTCTGCCGGCTTTACCAATTTTTAAGTTCTTGAATTCTGAGTTTCCAAGAGTACCGATTGTTGCCATGCATTCTTTTCTTATCATTCTCATTTCGCCTGAAGGTAATTTCACGGTTACATAACTGCCTTCTTTTGCCATTACTTGTGCAAAATTACCCGCTGAACGAACCATTTTTCCGCCTCTGCCAGGTATAAGTTCAATATTATGAACAATTGTACCAAGAGGTATAAGTTCAAGAGGTAATGCATTCCCTGTTTGAATATCTACATCTGTACCACTAACGATTACGTCGCCGACATTCAATCCTTCAGGTGTCAAGATATATCTCTTTTCTCCGTCTGCATAGTAAACTAATGAAATTCTGACATTTCTATTCGGATCATATTCAATAGTTTTTACCGTAGCCGGAATTCCAAATTTGTCTCTTTTAAAATCAATAATACGATAAGACTGCTTTACACCACCGCCTTTGTGACGGCAAGTAATTCTACCGGTATTGTTTCTGCCGGAAGTCTTTGCTATTTTCATCAATAAAGATTTTTCAGGAGTAGAAGTAGTGATTTCTTGATAATCACTCTTTATCATACCTCTTTGTCCCGGAGATGTCGGATTAATTTTTCTAGTTGCCATTTTATTTTTCTCCTATTACTATCTTTTGTTCTTCCGCCTAACGTGGCTTCGTTTGGCTTTTTGTTAATGAAAAATCGAAAATGGATAATGGAAAATTATTTTAATATTCCTTATTCTATATTCAGTTTTCATTTTGTTTCTGCATCATTTAAAAATCTATTTGGAAATCTTGAAATATTTGATACAATTTTCAATTTTCCACCTTCAATTTTCAATCTCTTATATAGCAGTAAGTTCTTCGATTGGATCTCCTTCAACAGTAACGATTGCCTTCTTAGAGGAATCCGTTCTGCCGAATTTCATACCCATTCTCTTTTCGTGAGAAGGCATATAAACCGTCTGCACATTCTTTACTTTTCTGCCGGGGAATGCTAACTCTACAGCTTGAGCAATTTCAATCTTTGTAGCATCTTTTTTTACTTCAAAAGTATATTTTCCCTGTGCTGCTGCCATCATTGACTTTTCTGTAATGATAGGCTTTTTAATTATGTCATATAATTTTTCTTTACTCATTATTGCAACCTTTCTGTAATATCATTAACAGCTTTTTCAGTCATAACAACAAAATCAGCTTCAAGTAAATCTTTTACGTTTAAATTTGAAGGTAACAAAAGCTTAACACTCGGTATGTTACCTGATGCAAGACTTAAATTTTTATTTTCATCAGCAGATGTATCTGCTATAACAAGAATTTTACCTGACAATTCCAATGATTTAATAATTCCTGCCATTAATTTTGTCTTAGGTTCTGTTATTGCAGAAAAATCTTTTACTACAATAATATTTTCTTCTCTTGCTGACAATGCAGATTTTAAAGCAAGTTTTCTTGCCTTTTGAGGCATATTAATCTCAAAACTTCTCGGTTTTGGACCAAATACTACACCACCGCCTGCAAATAAAGGCGAACGAAGTGAACCTGCTCTTGCACGTCCGGTACCTTTTTGCTTCCAAGGTTTTTTACCGCCTCCTGATACTTCTGCTCTTGTTTTTGCAGATGTAGAACCTTGTCTTGCGTTATTCAATTGTCTTCTTAATGCTAAATGCATCACATGTAAGTTAGGCTCTACACCGAAAACTTCTTTTGCTAATGTAATTTCGCCTAATGCTTTACCGTTTGTGTCTAATACTTGTTTTGTCATTTTTATATTTCCTTTTGCTTTCCGTCTACCCCTTGTTCTTTCAAACTTTATATGGCAGAAGCGTTTTGTGTTAGTTGAGAATTGGAAATTTTAAATAATCTTCAATTCTCCATTTTCCATTTATTACATTTATTAATTCCATTTTGTTCTTGAAGGAACTATTGTTACCAACCTGCCTTCAGAACCCGGAACTGAACCCTTAATCAAAACTAAACCGTTTTCAGAATCAACTTTAACAAGTTTTAGTTTCGTAATTGTAACTCTTTCATTACCCATGTTACCTGCCATTCTTTTGCCCTTGATAACACGTGAAGGAGTTGTACCTGCGCCGATTGAACCGGGTTCTCTGTGGTTCTTTGAACCGTGTGCCATAGGGCCTCTGCCAAAATTCCATCTTTTTACAGTACCCTGAAATCCTTTACCTATTGAAGTACCTGTTACATCAACTTTTTCAACATTTGAAAGTACAGATAAGTCAATTTCCTGACCAACTTTATAATCAGCGGAATTTTCTACTTTAAATTCTTGCAAATGTCTGTAGTTGTCCAAACCATTTTTCTTAAAATGACCGATTTCAGCTTTAGTTAAGTGTTTTTCTTTGGCCGAAATAGTACCAACCTGTATAGCATTATAACCGTCTGTATCAACAGTCTTAACTTGTGTTACAACAGTTTTGTCAACTTTGATAACGGTTACGGGAACTGCCAAACCTTCTTCGTTAAAGATTTGAGTCATTCCTAACTTCTTTCCTATTACACCTAGTGTCATATTTTTCCTTTCCGGCATTAATTTCCCGGACACAATATCGTGACCTTAAAACTATGCCTTACTTCTTGCGAGCGCTACCTTTTACTCTTTACCTATTTGGGCTACCTATTGTTACCCACGGCGTTTAGACTTTAATCTTGGAGACTTAATTGAGGTTGTTTTACGTTTACCCCTGCCCCCGCCGGTGTAGTTCACATTATATGCATAATGCTATTATTAAATTTTCAAATTTCTGAGCCAGTGTTGAATAAGCTTTACCCTGCTTTAGGGCTTTGCCCGCCCTCTCCCTCAAGGGACGAGGGTTGAACCTCTTACAGTTTTACTTCAATATCTACCCCAGCAGGTAAGTCCAATCTACTCAATTCTTCTGTTGTTTGCTGAGTAGGTTCGTAAATATCGATAATGCGTTTGTGAGTCCTAATCTCAAAGTGCTCACGTGATTTTTTATCAACGTGAGGAGAACGCAATACACAATAGATACGTCTCTTTGTAGGTAAAGGAATCGGGCCTGCTACTTTTGCGTCTGTTCTTTTTGCTGTTTCAACTATTTTTTCTGCTGAAGCATCGACCAATCTGTGTTCGTATGATCTTAAACAAACTCTGATTCTTTGTCTTTTTGAATCTGTTGCTGCCATTTTTTATTCCTTTATGTTTCTGTATTTACTACTTGCTATTTATCTAAATCCGGTATTCACAGTGCTTTCGGCGCACAAGCATACCACATTCGGCTACCTAGCTGTGTCAATCGTAAATCAAACAAAAATTAGTGTCAACAGGGAGTTTTTTCTTTATTTCAAATTTTACAATTCTTAATAAAACGAGGATGCGGAAAAAGTCGAGGGGCAAATGTAAATCAGATTGTACTTAATACTACAAGTTTGGAAGTAAATAGGAAAACAATTTTTCGACTTTTTCCGCATCCGACCCATGGTGTGTGAGAGTCAGGTTTTTTCAATTTACTTTCAAGCTTGTAATGATATTCCCAAACCAAAGTATTTACCC
>CALYTW010000019.1 GCA_945487905.1 uncultured cyanobacterium | reverse complement strand
GTACGGTTTCGGGGGTAAATATTTTGACTTGTATCACTACTGACTTGGAAGGAAATTGTAAAAGCCTTACTCTCACACTCCTTGGGTCATTATTAAGTACAATCTGATTTACATTTGCCCCTCGACTTTTTCCGCATCCTTATATAAAAAATTTAAAAGCAGCACTTTTATATTTGAGTAGGCAGATATTATTATTTAAAGGTTAAATTTGGCTGTCTTGCAGCAAGCGTTTCATCAATCTTTTTGACAGGTGTTGTTTTGGGAGATTTTAGAACTTCCTCAGGATTTTCTTCTATCTCACGAGCTATTTTCAGCATTATTTTAATAAATTCATCCAATACCTGTTTTGATTCTGATTCTGTAGGCTCTATCATTATTGCTTCATGGACTATAAGCGGAAAATAAACCGTAGGCGGATGACAATTTGAGTCCATAAGTCTTTTGGCTATTCCGATAGTAGAAACTCCCTGATGATGTTGTTTTTCTCCTGACAAAACAAATTCATGCATACAGGGTTCGTCATAAGGAAGTTCATAAACACCTTTTAATTTTTCTTTGATATAATTTGCATTCAAAACAGCATCTGCACTCGCAAGCTTAAGCTCATTACCCATCATTAGAATATAAGCATACGCCCTTACCAAGATACCAAAATTACCGTAAAAAGCACGAACTTTGCCGATAGAATGTTTTATATCATAATCCCTATAGAAACCTGATTCCGATTTTCTTATAACAGGGGAAGGAAGAAAATCTTGTAAATATTCTTTTACCCCTACTGGCCCTGCCCCAGGCCCGCCTCCTCCATGCGGAGTTGAAAATGTTTTATGAAGGTTGATATGCACTATATCAAATCCCATTAAAGCCGGATTTGTCCAACCCATAATAGCATTGAAATTCGCTCCGTCATAATATAGCAGAGACCCGTTTTCATGCATCAGTTTTGAAATTTTCAAAACATTCTCTTCAAAAATACCGAGCGTATTCGGATTTGTCATCATTATTGCCGCAACCGAATCATCAAGCAGAGAGTTAAGCGCTTCTATATCAACCTGCCCCCTTTCATTCGATTTGACTTCCACAATATCAAATCCGCACATCTTGGCACTGGCAGGGTTTGTTCCGTGCGCCGAATCAGGTATAATAACTTTGTTACGATGAGTTTCGCCTTTTGCTTCAAAATATTTTTTGACAATCATCATTCCTGTAAGTTCGCCATGCGCACCCGCAGAAGGTTGTAATGTTACGGCATCCATGCCTGTTATATATTTTAACTTTTCCTGAAGATTGTACATTAATTCCAGTGCGCCTTGAGAATCCTCGTCAGACTGCATCGGATGAAGATTGCAAAAACCTTCAAGAGAAGCAAGAAGTTCATTTACTTTCGGATTATATTTCATTGTACAAGACCCTAGCGGATAAAAACCTTTTTCTATACAAAAATTTCTGTCCGAAAGTTCTTTGTAATGCCTCATAACCTCCAGCTCGCTTAATTGCGGAAGTCCGATTGCATCTTTACGCAATAATTCTGAAGAAATCTGTCCTGCAAGATTTATATCATCATAGGAAAACTCATTATTTACCCCTAAATTTATCCCTGGTCTCTCAAATATCGTTTTCATCAATAGATTCCTGCTTCAACAACTCTTTCTTAATCTTATCTAAGCCGCTTTGTATAATTCTCGATATTCTTGATTGCGATATATTAAATTCCGCCGATATATCTTTTAGTTTTTTGTCATAAAAATATTTTGCTTCTATTAAATCCTGCTCTCTTTGGGGAAGTTTTTGCATAATTTCTATAATCCTGTTCTTTAAATCAACAATTTCAGCTTTTTCTTCAGGTGTTCTGGACAAATCTTTTATAATTGTCGGATTTTCTGCTTCTGCCATCTCATCTATTGACAAAATGGTTCTGTAAACGGCATCTTTAACCCTTTCCTGTTCATTCTCGCTGTTTTTCATTACATACCATTTGTAACGTCTGCGCATCTCGTTTCTGATTGCCCACTTTATTGCCTGTGTCAGATAGGACTCATTATACAATTTTGGATTAGATGTTCCGTTAACTATATAATATGCAGTATAGGTCGCAAGATTTATAACTTCAGAAAGCTCAATTAAACCGAGATTTGAGAACTTTTTGTACTCAACCTTGGATATAGTTTCAATTAACACTTTGTACCGAGAAAGATTAACCCTGCACTCCCTCTCTTTGTTTATGGCTTTTAAGTCTTTCATATTTTATAATATATCAGAAAAGACAGTTATTATCAAACTAAAAATTTTTGCAATAATAGTAAAACATGTTACAATTGTACAGAGAAGAGGTTAGTATTATGATAAATTCAAAACATATAAAAACATTTGTTATAGGAATATTATGCGCACTTTTGCTGACAAACAGCAGTTTATTTTCAAATACATCAGCTCAGCCTGCAGCAGTACAACAGCAGACAGTCAGTTCGACTCAGCAAGGTACGGTAAGACCGTTAAGCGTTGTTAATTCGCCCAAAACATACCTGAATAAAAAAATTACAATGCATGCCAAGTTTGATAAGTTCTCTACTCTGGGATTGGATTACAAGCCGGCTTTCAAATCTTCGGAAAATTATATTTCTTTTCTGATTAAAAGAGATGACACAAACTATGACATCCCGCTTTCTGAAATGAAATTGTTTTTAAAAAGAGAACTTGCTGAAAAATTTATTGATTTAAAAACAAATGATGAAATTATGATAGTCGGTACAGTATTTTCCGATGCATTAGGAGATGCATGGATTGATGTAGAAAGTATAACAGTAACTAAAAAAGCACCTGATAAAGACGGAGTTAAGTAATAATGGAAAATAATGAGCATGATAAATGCAAGGTATTCTTGACCGTACACGGTCATTTTTACCAGCCTCCTAGAGAAAACCCATGGTTGGAAGCTATAGAACAACAGGACAGCGCATTGCCGTTTCACGATTGGAACGAAAGAATAAACAGCGAATGCTATAACCCAAATTCTGTTTCCAAAATAGTTGACTCAAACAACCACATACTGGATGTTGTTAATAACTATGAGTATATGAGTTTCAACTTTGGACCTACTTTGCTTTCTTGGATGGAAGAATATGCCCCGATTGCTTACGAAAGAATTATTAAAGCGGATATTCACAGCAGAAAAATCCATGGCGGGCATGGTAATGCCATAGCACAGGTTTATAACCACATGATTCTGCCCCTTGCTAACGAAAGAGATAAACAAACTCAGGTAAAATGGGGCAAAAAAGACTTTGAATTCAGATTCGGACGTGAGCCTGAAGGCATGTGGCTTGCAGAAACTGCCGTTGACGATGATACACTGAGAGTCTTGGCAGAAAACGGTATAAAATTTACAATTCTTTCTCCGTATCAGGCGCAAAGAATAAGAAAAGAAGGCGAAGTAAATTGGCAGGATGTAAGCTGGGGGAATATTGATCCTGCCCGTTCATACAGATATTACATCAAATCCGCTCCGGGAAAATTTATTGACTTATTCTTTTATGACGGAGCAATTTCAAAATCAGTTGCTTTCGATGAACTCTTAAGAGACGGAAATAAATTTACAAGCAGATTGGAAGACGGAATTTCCACAATGAGAAATTATCCGCAGTTGATAAACATTGCAACAGACGGAGAAAGCTACGGACATCACACCAAATTCGGCGATATGGCAATGTCTTATGCCATGAAAATAAAAGTTAAAGATTCAGGTTTTATTATTACCAATTACGCCGAATACCTTGAGAAATACAGAAGCAATTGGGAAGTAGATTTAAAACCGGTTTCATCTTGGAGCTGTTTCCACGGCGTCGGCAGATGGTGCGAAGATTGCGGGTGTTCTACTGGCGGGCATGCCGGCTGGAATCAAAAGTGGAGAAAACCTTTAAGAAACGCTCTGGACTACCTGAGGGATGAAACTATAACCATATTTAAGAAAAACGGCAAAAAATATTTCTTAAATCCAGATTGGACAAGGAACAATTATATTAATGTTATTCTGGACAGAAGTGAATCCAGCGTTAAGAGTTTTCAGGATGAATACTTTATGCCTGACTTATCTGATGATGATAAGGTAAAAGCTATGGAACTTCTTGAAATACAACGGCACGCAATGTTAATGTATACCAGCTGCGGATGGTTCTTCTCTGAAATATCCGGTATTGAAACCGTACAAATAATGAAATATGCGGCAAGAGTAATGCAGCTTGTTAAATCATTTATTAAAAAAGATTTGGAAACGCCTTTCCTTGAAATTTTATCCGAAGCTCAGAGCAACCTGCCAGAGTACGGAAACGGCAAAGATGTTTACGAAAGATTTGTAAAACCGTCAGTCGTTACTCCTAAGCAGATTGTCAGCCTCTGGGCTATATCTTCTTTGTACACTGATATCGAAGATGAAGAAGACGTTTATTGCTACAGAATTAAGAAACAATCATATAAGCGCATTGTAAAAGGGAATTCTCAGCTTGTAATCGGTCATATCGAAGTAAAATCGAAGGTAACACTTGAAAAATCAAACCTCGTATTTGCACTTCTACAGTTTTCAGGAGGAGATTTCCACTGTGCCATAAAAGAATATTACGACGGATTCCTTGAAACAAGAAAAGAACTTATAAGAACTTATCTCGTTTCTCCTTTGACGGAAATTATAAGAACAATTGACAGTAATTTCGGAACAGAGTATTTTACACTGAAAGACATATTCATTGAAGAAAGAAGAAAAATTCTTCAAACAATGCTCAAAGGTAAATTGCAGAATTTTGCTAATACATACGAAACTATGTATAATGACGGCAAAGGGTCTATTTATCAAATGCAGTCTCTTGGTCTTGATATCCCTAAAGAATTCAAAATTTCGGCGGAATATGTTTTAACAAAGCAGTTTAACGATTTATTTACCGAATCAAAGGGATTTATCGATAATGACATTATTCAGCAGGCTTCGGATATAAATTTTGAGGCTAAGAGAATCGGAATTAATATTGACAAAACCCCGACCGCTAAAATATTCAGTAAAAAGATTGCTCAAAATGTCGGAAGGTTAGCCTACGCACTTGATATTCAGCAGGTTGACGCAACACTGGAGCTTTTGGATTGTATAGCAAAACTGGAGATAAAAATTGATATCGCAGAAGCACAAAATGATTTCTTTGCCAAAATAGTAAGTAATATCGACGAGCTTATTGATAACATGACCTGCAATGCCGACAAAGAGCTTGTGACAATGTTATTCTCAGTTGGAGAAAATCTGAATATCAATATGGACTATTACAAGCAAATGTTTAATAAAGCTCTGGTAGGCAAGAATTAATGGCTTCAAATTTCGGGATTGATAAAAGCTGGATAGATGCAGGGTTAGATATTGATTTAATCCGAAAAACGATGCTGATAATTGCGGAAAAAAGAAAAAATACTGAAATTCTGCCAAAACAAGAGGATGTGTTGAACGCAATTAAACTCTGTCCGCTTAATAATGTGAAAATACTTATAATAGGTCAAGACCCTTATCCGAGTTCAGATCACGCTCACGGGTTGGCTTTTTCAAGCCTTTCCAATAAAACCCCAGCTTCATTAAAGAATATCTTTAAAAAACTAGAACAAGACCTTGGCGCAAAACATAATTCAAATAATCTGACAAAATGGGAAAAACAGGGGGTTTTACTTTTAAATACCGCACTTACTTTTGAAGGTAAAGAAACAAAACTTTTAAAAGAACACACAAATTTGTGGTCGCCTGTTATTGAAAATATTTTTTCTATATTAAAAAATCGAGGAAATCTTATCGTTATGAGATGGGGTTCTCACGCTCAAAAAGCCGGAGAAATATTTGAAGGCACTGAAGGAATTACAATTCTTGACACAACACACCCTTCTCCTTTATCAGCCCACAGAGGATTTATGTGTTCAGATCACTTTAAAATCTGCAGCAAAATTTTGGGCGATAAAGCAATTGATTGGGATACCTAGATTTCTTCTGAACCGCCAAAGTTGCCTGCAAGCGTACTTATTGCTCTTTTTTCAGCTCTTTCTGCTCGTCTCATTGCTGATTCAATTTCTGAATTATCAAAAGTTTTTGTTAATTGGATTCCAGTTTGTGCCGGAATATACTTGTTGATTTGCTCTTGAGAATTTAATTGATTCAAAACATTTTCTTGAGAAGGAATATAAGTATAGTTATCTCTTTTTCTGTTTTCGTTATTAATATCATGATTTAATTCCAACGTTTTTTGTTCATCTTTTGCTGTGTTTTCGTTATTAATATCATGATTTAATTCCAACGTTTTTTGTTCATCTTTTGCTGTGTTTTCTTCATTATTATCATTTAATATGTTCTGCTCGGTTTTACCATTTGCCCAATCATTATTTACCACGTCACTATTTACCTCGTCACTATCTACCTCGTTATCTAGCTCAACATCTAACATTCTTTGTGCCGGATTGGGAAATTTAGGCATTTCTACTGTAGATTCTGCTGTTAATACTTCGGTTTGCGGATTTATTTTATTTTCTTGAACTTTAAGCATTCTTGCTCTTAAATCATTCATCGTAAATTCTTCCTGACGTTCTTTTGCATCATGAATTTCTTCCTCTTTATACTGGTCATATGCCTTGCCGAAGATTGCAGATGTACATTTCTTAATCAATTTATCAGCAAGAGACATACCTACCAACATAAACACAAGAAATCTTGCAGCTGAGTAACCAATTTTGAATACAGCTTTATTCGGAATACTCTTTATAAAGTTCCAAAATTGATTCTTGCCTCTGTATGCTTCAACTCTGCCAAGGTCAGCTTTTGTAAAGTGGCTTACTCCTCTCAGCATTTTTACAAAAAAGCTTTGTTTTTCTACATGTCTGAGTTTTTTAAGTTGTTTTTCTAATTCTCTTCTTGCTTCTTTATACTTAGCTTTGTCTTTAAGTTTTCCATCAAGAACATCTTTGTTAAATTTATTAACAAGTTCTCTGTGCTTTTCAACTTTATCTTTACCCATGCCTGCATATTGAATACCACCGTATGCATAAATAGCCTTAAGGACAAGCGGGAACGTAAATACCCAAGAAACTGTATTTACTGCACCTTCAACTGCTGTGCCGACCTTTTCCTTTCTATCAGCTTTCTTAGTATTAATCATTGTCTCAACAAGCAAAGGAGCCACAAAAATCATCACACCAAACTTAGTACCGCCGAAGGTAAATCCTCTGTGAATCATCTGCATAAACGCAGCCATAAATTTTCCGGTTTTTGTTTCGGCTCCGCCGTTTATTTTTAGGCTGTGTCCCATGTTGTAAACACTTTGTCCTGAAAGAACATTGGCAAGAGGCTGATTTGTTCCGGGTGTTTTTAAAATACCCATTAGCGGAAAATTGTTAACTTTTAAACCGTCAATATTTTTTGCCATTTTTGTAACTTTGTCCAGATGAACCCCGTATTCATCTTTCATTACCAAATCAAAATCTTCCTTTGTAAATCCGGATATCAATTTGTTGAACATTTCATTTTTAACAAGTTCATATGCATTTTCTTGTTTTATTATCGAAGCAATTTCCGCTTCTGACTTACCTATGCGTCTAAGATTTAATCTGTTTACACATTCTGTTTCATTTATTTTTGATATTTTGTCTACATTATATGTTTTTTTCAAATAGTCAATTTCTTCTTTATTAACTGCAAGTGATTTCAGCGTTAATTGTCTTTTGTTTATAACATTTTCCATTAATTTTTCGGTATCATTGGCATCACTCGGCATAATGTCTAAAGCTCTTACCAGCTCTTTAAACTTTGTTACAACACGGAAATTAATGCCTTTGATTTCGTCTTTAGGCATTGAGAATTCAGGCTGTGACGGCGTTTTGAATATCGAATATATAACACTGTTTTTAAGAGCAAACTCTTTTGTTTTACTCCAGCCTTTACCAATTCCATGTAAAACTTCTTGAGCTCCGTCGCTTTGTATAAATCTGGATTTTTCAATTTTGTCTCCAAATTTAGCAGCTTTTCCTATAATACTCTTGTCGTACTCTTTATTGCAAGAGCGTTCAAATGCATCAATACCCAACGATATACCTGCACATGTTCCTAACATAAGGAGCGGATGTTCAAGCCACGGGTATACCAATCCCATTATATCCAATTTTTTTATCTTCTCTTTGGCTGTTGTAGGTTTTTTATAATGTTCCGGCATATAATACATATCCGGAAGTTGAATATCCTGTGTTTTAGCCGGTTCATTTAGAGAGTTAGGCACAAAAGCCGGTGCTTCATTTGCCCCGAATTTCATATTTTGGGGCCTTATTTTATAATCATTGTTTAAATTCTGATTAATAGAGTTCATTAAAATACACTTCCATAAACCTAACTATATATATAAAGTTAGTAAGTTAAAAAAATTTGCCTAAAAAAGCAGAATATTATTACATTTTGTAACAAAAAAACCGGCATTCCAGAATGCCGGTTTTTTATTTTTTGATTTAATTACTTAGCGTATCTTACACCCATAGGATCAATACCATAGATATCAACATTGTCTCTGATTTCAAAATTGATAGGTACATAAGCCGTTTTAGAACAAGTTTGAATTGTCCATATTTCCTGCCACTTATTATCAATTTTTTGTTTAGAAACTTTTGTATCTAAAATTGAGAACGATGTGCAATCAGTAGGAGCTATTCTGTGAGCAAATGCATATACGGAGAACAAAGACTCTCTCTGCAATTTTTCGCTCGCAATAGTTGACCCCGGAAGCGGTACATTCGTATTATAAGTGTACGCAAAAACAGATGTTGCAATACTTGCAAGTAACAATGCAAAACTTATCCTTTTTTTCATGGTTAAATCCCTTTCATTTTCCAGTCTGATAGATTCATTATATCATGAAATTATTTATTGGTATCAAACATTTGCTTTATACCATCTACAGAACTTAATATTCCTGTCGCTTCATACGGCATATAAACGACTTTGTTATCTTTTCCGCTTGTAATTGCTTTCATTGTCTCAAGATATTTCATGGCTATAAGGTATTTATCAGGCTGACCTTTGTCCGCAAGTGCATTAATAATTCTTTGGATAGCTTCTTTTTCTCCGTCTGCTTCAAGAATTCTTGCTTGAGCTATACCTTCCGCTTTTAATATATTAGCCTGCTTTTCGCCTTCTGCTCTGTTTATTGCAGCTTCTTTTTCTCCTTCTGCCTTTAATACTGCTGATTTCTTTTCTCCTTCCGCCTCTAAAATTGCAGCACGTCTGTCACGCTCGGCTTTCATCTGTTTTTCCATTGCAGTTTGAATATCTTTTGGAGGTATAATATCCTGTAATTCAACACGATTAACCTTTACACCCCATTTATTTGTAGCGTCATCAAGTATTGCACGTAATTCGTGATTAATTTTATCACGGGAAACCAAACTTTCATCCAAATCCAACTGTCCGACAAGATTTCTTAAGTTTGTTTGAGTTAATTTTTCAATAGCTTCAGGTAAATTTTGAATTTCATAAACGGCAGACTTCGGGTCAACTATTTGAAAATACAAAAGTGCATTAATACTGATTGTAACATTGTCCTTTGTAATTACATTCTGCCTCGGAAAATCGTAAACCGTTTCTCGCAAATCAATTTTTGTTTTCTTTTGAATTGTTGAATATGTGACACCGCTAAAATCCTTTTGTACTACCTTCCAATCTATTGCACGTGGTGCATCAATGACAGGAACAATAAAATTAAATCCTGATTCGAGAACTCTGTTAAATTTACCGAGTCTTTCAATAATAACCACTTCTGCCTGCTGAACTATAACGACACCTTTGGATACAAAAATCAATGCCAATGCAATTAAGAAAATAGAAAATCCAAACATAAAAACTCTCCTTTATAATTAAATTTTAGAAACATACATTATTATACTTTCGTTGCGAACAATCTTAACTTCGCTACCAGCAGGTATTGTTTCCCCATTGTCACTTCTAGCTTCCCAGCGTTCGCCGTATATATTTATAACACCGCTTGAGGATGTTATTTCGCTGTCAATTTTCACTATTTTATCTATATATTTGCTGTTTACCCCGGTTTCGGTCGATTTATTAAACTTTTTTATTAAAATCGGTCTCAAAAATGCAAATGAGACAAATGATAAAATAAAAAAGATAATAATCAAACCGTATACATTTTTGTATACTACTGAAACAACAGCACATATAAACCCAGCAAGTGCAAAGTTCAAAAAGAACATGCTAGGTGTAAACATTTCAAGAATAAGAAATGCAATACCTATTGCACCCAGTATTTGCCATAAATGCATAAAACTTTCTCCTAAATATAGTTATTTAACATAAAATCGGGTTAACCTACGTACCCTTATTTATCCTTCTCCAATTAGGGCATTAATATCGGCAACCATTTCGTCAGGATCAAACCCATGAACTCTTGCACCAGCTTCCAGATTTTCAAATCTGGCTGCAGCACATCCCAGACAGCCCATGCCGTATTTTTGAAAAATTTCAACAGCTTCAGGATGAGCCTGTACAATTTCGATAATACCCATTTCTTTAGTAACTTTAGGCATTTTTCAACTCCTTATATTGACATTTAAAACTTTATCCTTAAATAGACAATATAATTATATCACATAAATGAAAGGATTAATATATGCAATTTATCAAAAATTTTTTTAAAGACGATTCTCCTGTAGGATTAAGCGGATTAAGGAAAAAGGAGGAATATGTAAAAGTAACAATCCCTGAAAGTTACAAAAAAACATATATTCCGAACACAAGCAACAACTTCTTTTTACTTTAAAAGCGGTCAGATGACCGCTTTTTTTTGTTTATACTTGATCAATAACATCAACTCCGCCATCGTCGGAAACAAATTGGATTCCGAATTTAGCACGAAAAATGTATTTAACCGTATTACTCTGAACCTCGTACATCATCTTGTTATACAAATCGTATGCCTCTTTTTTGTATTCAATCAATGGGTCTTTCTGACCGTATGCACGAAGCCCTATACCTTCTTTAAGCATATCAATGTTATGCAGATGATCTATCCACTGCGCATCGACTACTCTTAAAAGGATATCTCTCTCAAGAACACGCATTACATTATTATCTGAAAATACTTCCTGCATAACGGCATCAGGGTCATATTGAGCCATAATTGAATTATAAAATCCGATTATTTCCTGTTCATGTTCTTTGTATGCCTTTTGGGCTGCTTCTTTAAGAGAATCATAAATTCTTGAATATCGGTAAGGTTTAATATCATCTATCGTTATATAAGAAAGCTGAGGTATATTCGAGTGAAGTTCCTTAATCAGCGTTTCCAAATCTTCGGTTATATATTCTTCAGGATTCATGTCCGGTGTAATATAACTCTTTAAAAGCCTGTCAATCTCTCTGTCTATCATATATTTGATATCTTCGTTCAGATTCTTCCCTTCAAGAACCTTTCGCCTTTGAGCATAGAATTTTTCCCTCTGAATATTCATCACGTCGTCATATTGAAGTACGCTTTTACGAATATCGAAGTGGTATGTTTCAACCTTCTTCTGTGCCGATTGAATCTGTCTTGTAATCAATGAGGATTCAATCGCCATATCTTCTTCAACATTAAGCATATTCATAAGATTTGTAATTTTATCTCCGCCGAATATTCTCATAAGGTTATCTTCCAATGAAAGAAAGAACCTTGTAGAACCCGGGTCGCCCTGTCTTGCAGCACGACCTCTAAGCTGATTATCAATACGTCTTGACTCGTGACGTTCTGTACCGATTACATGCAATCCGCCCAATTCAACAACTTTTGCGTGTTCTTGCTCGGTAATAGCTCGTGCTTCCTCCAGAGCTTTATTCTTAAATTCATCATACCTCGGATTATCGGTGTAAATCCTTTTATTTTCAAGGTTCTCTTTCGCAAGGTACTCAGCATTACCCCCCAAAAGAATATCTGTTCCTCTGCCTGCCATGTTTGTTGCTATTGTTACAGCTCCGACACGTCCTGCTTGAGCTATTATATAAGCTTCTTTTTCATGCTGCTTCGCATTTAATACATTATGCTTAATTCCTTTTTGCTTTAATAGTGCGGAAATATACTCCGATTTTTCAATACTTACCGTACCTACAAGAACAGGTCTGCCTGTTTCATGCTGTTTAATAATATCATTGACTACAGCGTTGTATTTACCACGCTCGTTTTTATAAATTACGTCAGAATTATCAATTCTTATATCAGTCCTATTGGTCGGAATAACAGTAACTTCAAGATTATAAATCTTGCCGAATTCGGCTTCTTCGGTCATAGCAGTTCCCGTCATGCCTGAAAGTTTGGGATATAATCTAAACAGGTTTTGGAAAGTAATGCTCGCAAGTGTTTGAGTCTCATCTTGAATTTCAACACCTTCTTTAGCTTCAATTGCCTGATGAAGACCGTCAGACCAGCGTCTTCCAGGCATCATTCGTCCGGTAAACTCATCAACAATCATGATTTCGCCGTCTTTAACAACATAATCAGTATCTTTTATGAATAATTCCTTTGCTTTTAATGCGTTTAACAAGTCGTGTGCATGCTGAGTGTTGATATCAAACAAATCCTTACAGCCTATTAATTCTTGAGCTCTGTCGATACCGTCTTCTGTTAAAATTACGTTTTTGTTTTTTTCATCGACTTCATAATCCTTATTTTTTTTCATTTGCGGTGCAATTTTTGCCATTAAATTATATGTATCCGCTGATTTTTCAACACGACCGCTTATAATAAGAGGTGTTCTTGCCTCATCAATTAAAATACTGTCAACTTCGTCTATGATTGCATAATTGTATGGCCTTTGAACAAGCATATCAATTGAAGCTGCCATATTATCACGCAAATAGTCAAACCCGAATTCATTATTTGTACCATAAGTAATATCACAAGCATACGCGCTGCGTTTGCGGTTAAATTCATCCGCATCATGCTGATTTGAAAGAATCACACCGACAGTAAGACCTAAAAATTTGTATATTTTCCCCATCCATTCGCTGTCACGTTTTGCAAGGTAATCGTTTACGGTTACGACATGAACGCCTTTGCCCGTCAAAGCATTCAAGTACGCTGCTAAGGTCGCAACCAGAGTTTTACCTTCTCCTGTTCTCATCTCTGCGATATGCCCGTTATGAAGAAAATATCCGCCTATAAGCTGTACATCAAAATGTCTCATATTAAGAACACGTTTGCCTGCTTCTCGAACCGTTGCAAACGCATCGGGCAAAATTTTATCAAGAGCTTCTTTTTCAAGAATTCTATCCGCCTTTGGGTTATTTGAAGTCGAACGTTTTGCAAGAATCGCCTTGAATTCATCCGTTTTTGCCCTTAATTCTTCATCGGTTAATTTTTCATACTCGGATTCAAGTGCATTTATATGGTCAATTATACCCATTATACTTTTAACTTTTTTTTCGTTAGGGTTACCTAATAATTTCAATAAAAAACTAATCATTACATATCCTCTCCAATTAATGTAATGATAACATAAAGAGATTGAAGCGTAAATATTATAAACTTAGGCTAGCCAGAAAGTCCTTGTTGTAATCCAATGTATCCTGAGATGCTACAATTGAATACACAGGAGGTTCTGCAAAAGCCTTTTGTGACATTTTATCAATATCTTCTCTTGTAATTGAATCAATCATTTCAAAAACTCTGTTGTCGTAGTCCAAATTTTCATCCAAATACAGAGCATTCGAAACGGAAGAAAGTCTGGAATAAACAGATTCTTTGTTTAACAATCGTGCCTTTAATACACGTTTTGCGGATTCAAGATCCGAATCCTTGTATTCGGAATTCAGCAGAGCATTAATTTGTCTGCCAAAACCCAAAATGGATTTTTCTACATTATCATAAGTTGTTATTCCTGTATCCTTATTATCCGTTGATGTTAATATATGCAGAGAAATTTCTTTGCAATCTCCTGTTGTATTTAGATTTGAATTTACTCTGTATGCGAGATGGTCACGCTCTCTCAGGCTGTTAAACAAACCTATCGTATCAGAGCTTGAAAGAATTGAGTTCATCAATTCCGCCGTAACTTTCTCTTTTATAGAACCATCAGTTTTAAATTTGTACGTTTGACTGATATCTGCCTGAGATACATTGCGTGCTTCAGTAAGTACAACAGGTTTCTCATTCGGGGTATAAATTTCCTCCATCTCGTAATCATAAGGTTCGACCTCATCCAATTCAGAGAAAGTTTTTATCGCAACATTTTTTATTCCGCCAAATTCTTCCGGAGCATTCATTGTAATCGTACCTTTTGAATGTTCCATAATATAGTTATGCAGATTTTGCACATCTTCAACCGTTACTTTATCAAGACCTTCCTTAATTTCCGATATAGAATCGTAATAAGGATTATTAACTGATTCATAATCCGTGTATAAATCAAATGAATCCTTGTCATGTCTCGATATAATATCTTTTAGTTTATCTATTTCCTCTTTAACAACATCTTCAGTTATTCTTGGCTGATTTAAAAGCTCCATAGCTTTATTCGCAGTTAGTGCAAAATTGTCTGCTGAAGAATATCCGTTTATTGATAAATAGCCTTTATCAACAAAAGCGTTTACGGATATATTGTTTTTTTCCTGAAATTTAAGAAAATCATTTGCGTTAGAGTTTTTAGTACCTTTTGTATACACAGCGCCTAGTACATGCACTACTGCAGGGTTAATTTCTGCCGGTAAGTCATAGTACATATTTATTCTAAACGGTACATTATTGTTCTTTGATTCCGAAAAAGCTATCTTATAGTTGTTATCCAAAACCTTTTCTGAAACTTTATCAACATTTACCGGTTCTTGCCTTTTGCCCTTAAATGATGTTTTATTTACCCCTTTATTTACCCCTCCTTTAAAACTCAGACTTTGAGCTTTTATATAATTTTCGTTAATTTTTTCCTCGGTAGTATTCGGATGAACTACCGAAATTGCAGCTTTCGTTATATCCATGTAATTATTGATATAATCTTCAATGTCTTTTTTTGTAATGCCGTTAACAATCTGTTTATAGTTGGTTAAGTATTCGGAATTATCGCTAAAAGCGGAGATTCCGACTATATTATTTACGTTCATTGAATATTCAAGCCCGCTGTCAAAGGCCATTATCATAGCTTCTTTTATGTTTTGTAAAGTTTCATCATCCGGTATCTTTATTGACGAATATTTATCAAAAATTAATTTTAAAACAGCTTCTGTTTTATCTTCAGAAGTATTTATCTGCAAGAAATTAAGTACAGGATTATTGGGATTCGTACTTATTTTTTCAGAACCTGCATGGTAATAGGCATTTAGAGCTTTCATTTTTTCAGAAAGTCCAAAATCTGTTGTATCAAGATATCTTGACATAAATTCGGATATAATGGTATTTTTCACATCATTTGATGCAGGACCTGCAAAACCGATTACTGTTGTCGCAGAAGATGCTTTGTCCGTAATAAAATCCTTGCGGACATTTTCTTTTATCGGTGTTAACGGCTCATCAAATCTCTTGCCTTTTGAAACTTTTGTTGAACGGAAATTTTTTGCAACAATTTGCATTGTCTTTTCAGGATCAATATTTCCTGTAATTACAAGATGCATATTGTCTGGTGTATAGTATTTGTTATAATAATCAAGAACTTTTTGCCTGTCTAGGTTTTGTATATGATTTACACTACCTCCGACAAGCTCGTCTGATGAACTCCTTATGTTAAACAAACTCCTTACGGTTTGGTCAATCGCAATGGTTTCAGGATTATCAAGAATCATATCTATTTCAGAGCAAACAGGAAATTTTTCTTTTTCAACCATATCTTCCGAGAGTTTCAAATCCTCAGCCATTGCAGATATTATTTGAATCTGTTTTTCCAAATCCTTGTCATCAAGAAGCGGGGTTGAATTTACATAATCGGTCAGAGCATAGTTTGTACTTGCATTTGTCCAACCGCCCATTTCATCCACTTTCTTAAACGAATCGCCTCTGTTTAACTTTATGTACCCCTCAGTTCCATTTGTCCCGTTAAAAGCCATGTGTTCCAAAAAATGACTTATACCTTTGATATCGTCTGTTTCGTTCATTGAACCTACATTTATATAATTTTTAACCATAGCAGGAGAATCCTCCATAGGGATAATGGATACCTTATGCCCGTTTGCCAGTTTATACGAATAAATCTTTAATCCGTTTTCCAGTTCATTGATACCAAGATTTGTATATTTTTGAGGAGTTTTTACAACAAAATCCGGAGTCACTTTTTTTAACTCCGTTATTTTGATTTCATCATTTTGATTGTTAATCGGCTTTGTAACAGATTGTGCGCTTTTAAACGCAATTCCGTTAATTTTTCCTACATACATAACCATACTATTTATAAAACATTGAAAACCGAAAATTTGACTAATTGTTACATAAAATTAACATAAGTTGTTATAAAAAAAGAGGTTATCTACTGATAATCTCTTTTTTTATTCCTTTATACCTTGCGTTTGCGAGCAGCTTCAGATTTGCGTTTTCTTTTTACGCTCGGCTTTTCGTATCTTTCACGTTTCTTAACTTCCGATAAGATACCTGCTTTTTGAATCTTCTTTTTAAATCTGCGTAAAGCGCTTTCAATAGACTCGTTTTCGCCAACTTTAACTTCTGCCATTTATATATTCACCACCTTTATAGCATATTGTGTACAAGAAAAGAATAATACAAAGGGGTTTTAATTGCAAGGGGGGGGGGTAAACGAGTTGGGGGGGGGAAGGTAAATGAGCGTAGGTATATGAGTTGGAAAAATGAGCGTGGGAATATAACATTGTTAAATTCCGATTGGAAGAATATGCCGAGAATCACTTATTAATGACGATTCAATAAAAGAATACTTATCTGATTTGCCGAATGACACAAAAGAAGAAGTTAGAGAACTCATCAGAAAGGGAAAAGAACTAGGGGTAGAATTATCTTTTGGTGTCAATAAAGGTGGAACTAAAGTTCTTAATGCTGAATTAAAAGATTGTTATATCAATTTACTTAATAAAAAACTTGCAACAGAAGCTGAAAGCCAATCTCTACTGACAAGGTGCATCCAAGATGCAATAAATAAAACTAGTGAAAAGTTACCAAATAAATTTAGCCTTGATTTAAGCAGTGCTGAAGCATATAAAAAGAGAAAAGATACATTGAGTGAAGCCATGGATAATTTCTTTGATAGTGATATTTTTGACAAATCATTTTTGAAGAACTTAAAGAAATACTATTACACGACAGCAAACGCACTAAGAACATTTTAAAAGAACTTATGGGCGAAGAAGATTTTAATATGTTAAACTCAGATACAATTAACGCTGCGATACAATCTTTTATCAATAGCCTTTGTGTTCGTGCTTAATTTTCAGTTTTAGAAGTAACTGCTTCTTCCTGTTCGGTTGATTTTTGCTCATCCGCTTTGAGTTTAAGTTCTGTTTCTCTTGCTTTTAGCATGGATTTAAGAATTAAATCTTCTTTTGAAGACTCTTTTAAATCAGCAAAAACAGATTTCAGCTCATCCTCGCTTAAGCCTTTAGGAGTTCTTACACATACAATCAGCGGGTTTTTTCTGAACGTAAAATACGATGCTATAAGAATTCCCCAGAGCAAAACTCCCTGTATTATACCGATAGACGGAATATTTACGGAAAATGATGCAAAATAGTTCCAAATTTGCATTAATATCCACCCAGGAAAACCTATAAAACCTACTGCCAAACAGCATATTGCACATCCCGTCAATATCATTCCTCTTATGCCACGAATCTCTATTACATTCATATTGTGTTTCATTTAATCTCTACCTACCAGTTTTAAAAATTCTTCCTCATTTAATATTATAACACCTAAATCTTGAGCTTTGTCCAATTTTGACCCAGGATTCACTCCTGCTACTACATAAGACGTTTTTTTAGAAACCGAAGATGACGTCTTTCCGCCCATCATTTTTATTATATCTCCGGCTTCGTCTCTTGTCATGCTGTTTAGAGTTCCGGTCAAAACAAAAGTTTTACCCGAAAGCTCATTTGTTCTGTTTTGAACGGTATTTTCAAACTTAAAGCCAAGGGCTTTAAATTCTTCAATCATCTTTTTATTGTTTTCGTCTCTGAAAAATTCGTAAATACTTTTTGCAATCTTATCTCCGATTCCGTCAACTTTTGCCAATTCTTCAACAGAAGCGTTCATTATATCTTCAAGTGTCAAAAATTCGTTTACTAGAATATCCGCAGTTTCTTTCCCGACCATTTTGATTGAAAGTGCTGTTATAAACCGTCCCAATGGTTTCGTAAGACTTGTTTGAATAGAATTATACATATTTGCTGCCGATTTATCCTTGACTAAATCGAGTTTTAAAAAGTCATTATATGTCAATTTATAAAAATCAACAGGAGTTCTTACCAATCCTAAATCAAATAACTGCGTTATAACTTGCGGCCCGATATAATCTACATCCATAGCCTCTTTGGAAACCCAGTATTCAAGTTTAGCTTTCAAAACAGCCGGACAAAACGGGTTTTCACAGTATAAATTTACCTCTCCTTCTCTTGCTACGAGTTTTGAATGACATTCCGGACATTCTTCCGGTGGTAAATATATCGGAAGCTCCCAATGATTTTCTGTCTCGGAAACTTTTATAACTTTCGGTATAATTTCAGCTGCTTTTTTAATCAAAACTCTATCCCCGATTCTAACATCAAGCCGTTTGATTTCGTCAAAATTGTGCAGGCTGGCTCTTGAGACTACGCTTCCGGCTAGGTTTACCGGAGTTAATACCGCAACAGGTGTAACCGCTCCGGTTTTTCCGACTCCAAGTTCTATATTCTCCAGCGTGGTAGATATTTCTTCAGGAGGAAATTTAAACGCTGTAGCCCATTTTGGCGCACGTGAGGTAAATCCCAGTTCACCTTGATAATCAAGCCTGTTTACCTTGATTACAACACCGTCTGTTGCATAATCCAAACCAAAACGCTTTGTTTCCCAATCTTTACAAAACTGTATTGCGCCATCTATATCATCAACAAGTCTTATATGCGGATTGGTTTTAAATCCGAGTTTTTTAATATACTGTATAGAATCCCAATGCGTTTTAGGCAGTTCGCTTTCCCCATCCACCCCTTCTATAATAGCAGTGTATGTAAACATTGATAAATCACGTTTTGCTGTAATTGAGCTATCCAATTGTCGCAAAGAACCGGCAGCTGCATTTCTCGGATTTGCAAAAACCTTTTCTCCATTTTGCAAACTTTCTGCATTTAGTTTTTCGAAGGAGCTCTTTGGCATATAAACTTCGCCTCTGACTTCAACATCAGCAGAGGTAAATAATTTTAGCGGAATAGATTTAATCGTTTTAAGATTTTGTGTAATATCTTCTCCAACGATTCCGTCCCCTCTTGTAACGCCTTGAACAAAAAGTCCGTCTTTGTAGGAAAGTGCAATTGCAAGTCCATCGATTTTAAGTTCGCAAACAAGTTCTACTTTTCCTGTAAATTCTTTCTGTATTCTTTCATACCATTTTCTGAGTTCATCTGCGCTATAAGTATTATCAAGACTATACAGCCTGTATTTATGCTTATGCTCCTTAAATCCGGTACTTATTCCGCCAACTCTTTGTGTCGGGCTATCAGGAGTGATAAAAAGCGGATACTCTTTTTCCAATGACTCAAGCTCTTTATACAAAATATCATACTCAAAGTCACTTATTAAAGGATTATCAAGAACGTAATAATGATACGAATATCTGTTTAAATCATCTCTAAGTTGTTTTATTCTAGCTTCTATCATACCAGCACCCTTATAATACCTACCATAATCCAAAATACAAACTGTATCTGGGGTCTGAAAAATACCGTATCGACAAATCCATGAATTAACATACCGGTCAAAGATACAACCGCAATAATCAAATAAATTGATTTTATATCATGTTTTTTCAAAATATATTTAACCGCTTGCAAAATGGTTTGGTATAAAAATGCAAGAAAGCTTATGAGTGCAAATATTCCACTCTCTACTGCTGTTTCAAGATAAATATTATAAGCACTCAGCGCATCAAATCCGGTTTTCATATAAAGTCCGTATATCTCCCTGAAATTTTGGTTTCCGCACCCAATCCCCAAAAGCCAATTATCTTTAAACATTTGTATACAAGAATGATAAACATTAAATCTGAAAGAATTTGAACTGTCGTCCCTTAATGCAAATATCGAAAACACCCTCGCTCTTAACCTAGGTATAATTACTACAAAGAAAAACACCAGAGCTGAAATTATACCCGTAAAAAACATAAAAATACGTTTATACAAAGGTTTAAGTATCCTATACGTTAACACTGTAAGTAATATAAGTTCAAAAAACAAACCTATATATGCCCCCCTGCATCCTGTCATAACTATGGCTGCAGCTGTCATTATAAAACATATAATCCCGAATATTGAAGTTTTATAATGCCTGTTTTTTATAGGTAAAAATACCGCAATAAGAGTTGCAGGCAACACTGACAGCATATATCCGCCAAATAAATTCGGATTATAAGGTTTCAGAGTTCCGTACACTCTTGTCATAACTTCTTCCGGATTCAATCTCGACATATCCTGCCAGCCTGAAATTTCCGAAACAGAAAGAAAATTCTGGTGTATTGCAACAAAAACCTGACTTAATGCGGACAAACCCAATGCAAGAATAATATATCTTAGCATATATCGGTTATCTTTAAGGTAATTAATAAATGAAATATAAAATCCTATGTAGGTTAAAGTTTTAAAAAATCCTTTTAAACTCAGATAAAACAATGATGAACCGGCAAGGCTTATTAATACAAAAACAAAATAAACAAGTAAAAACTTGTCCGCCCTGCTCATTAAAAATTTTTCATCAGGCTTGGTAACCAGCTTAACCGTAGTAAAAAAAACAGCTAAAATCGCAAAATACCCTATATTGTCAGATTGTGCAAATAAAGATAAAAATATTACTCCAAATATACATACTCCTATTGCGCAATCAATTTTTTGCAGAACAAAACTTCTGTTATAAACAGGTCTGAAAAATCTCTGCAATTTTTCTAAAACTATATTCGCAAACACCGGACTACCTTAACCGATTTCTTTATTTTCCCCGTCATCATCAATCTTTGTATCAGAAGTTACTCTTACATCTGATATAGTACCGTTAAATCTGTATTTTTTACCCTCTAATGTAACAGGCAACCCCATTTTTATCTTATTCCCGCCTACTACAGCGCCATCCTTAGTTATCTTCGCCGTATCTTTAATCGTAACTACAGCATCAAAGAGTGCCGGCTGTGCAGGATCCTGAACCTCCATAGACTTCACTGCCGTAGATAACACCTTTCTTGGCTGGGAACTGACTTCCGTTACACACAATTCCGTATAAGGAACATTCCTTATTGTAATAAATGTTTTATCATCAGCTTTTATTGGAAATTCTTCTCCTGTAACAGTTACACCCCTGAGAAATACCTGAAATATAATTGGGGAAGTTGCTTCAATTTGCTTATCCGCAGTCTGTCTAAAATGTTTTACGGTAAATAAGCCCACGCATAAAGCTGCTAAAACTCCTGCAATAATTATTAAATCAGCTATTCCAAATTTTTTCATATTTCCTCCTTAGCATTCAAGGTTTATTGTATCGGGAAGCTCAGATATTATCTCTTCCGTCGTAGTTGTTGCACAGCCGAATTGCTTAATTACAATTCCTGCTGCTATATTACCTATGATGGCTGAATTTACTGCCGGCATGCCTGAAGCAAGAGCCAACGCATAGGTGGCCGTAACCGTATCTCCTGCACCTGTAACATCAAATACTTTTGATTTATTAGCTACCGGTATATGCGTATATTTATTTTCCTTTTCTATCAAAACCATGCCGTTATCACCGCATGTTATAAGTATATTTTCAGATCCGGTTTGTTCAAGCAGAATGTTTCCGGCTTTTATAAAATCTTCCTTCGTTTTTAAACAGAATCCTACATGTTTCTGTGTATCCGGAAGATTTGGTGTCATTGAATATATGTTACTGTACCTGTCAAGATTTCTTTGCGCATCAACAATAACTTTAACAGAATGTTCTTTCGCACGCTCTGTTACAGTTTCAATAACTTTATCAGTAATTGTTCCGATATGATAATCCGATAGAATAACAGCATCGTATTCCGAAATTATTGATTTAATATTCTCTATAAGCTTGGCTTCAGTTTCTTTTGAAATCGGTTCATTAGTTTGTCTGTCTATACGAACAATCTGCTGTGTAATTGATTGCGAACACGAACCGGAAATTCTTGTTTTTGTGATAGTTTTTCTGTTTTTATCTTCTACAATATGCGAGCAATCTATTCCCGCATCATTAAAAGCAGTCCTTAAATTCTGTGCCTGATAATCCGCACCGACAATTCCTATAACACTGACCTTGCCGTTATTCAATGATGCAGCGTTATGTGCGGCATTGGAAGCTCCTCCTAAGATATATTTTGTATAGGTATGCTGTAAAATTAATACCGGCGCTTCTCTGGATATTCTCTCGGTATCTCCGTACACCATTTCATCAAGTGCCAAATCCCCTATTACAAGTATCCTTGCATTTTTTAAACCTTTTACATCTTCTCTTAATTTTTTGTTATCGATACTCATATACATCTCTCTTACGATTGCTTATAATCAAAATATCGTTTATAATAATAACATAAAAATTCTTATAAAGGGAATTTATCTGAATGGCTGAGAGCAAAAATAATCCGGATAACAAAGTTGATAACACTAATGATACTCTTGATATAAATGAACTGGCTTCTTTAAATGAGGATATTTCGGTTGAATTTCTTGAACAATTGCAAAACAAAATCGCAGCCGATAATATTCAAAAAAACGACGGGGATTTGTTTGAAGAAGTTTCACGGAAAGATAATGCCAATAAACCCGCCGCCGCATTTAACAGCGATATCGATGACAATTTTATAAAAAAATACAAAGCTAAGCTCCAAAAACAGCACAAGGCCTCAATTGAAGCAGAGAAGGAAGCAAGAGAAGCCGAGCGAAAAGCTGCCGCAGAAAAAGCTGCCACAGAAAAAGCTGCCGCAGAAAAAGCTGCCGCTGAAAAAGACGTCGCTGAAAAAGGCGTCGCCGAGAGAGAATCTGCTCTGCAAGCTCAGCAGGAAGCCGAATTACAAAAGGCAATAACAGAGCAGGCAGATTTAACAATTGGTGTTCAACCCGAAGTTCAGCCCCAACAGGAGCAGTCAATTGTTCAGCAAAATGTTCCGACTTCGCTCAACCAGCCTGCGGATAACAGTATTCAATCCATATCCGGCGGTAATATTATGGAGCATCCGATTTCTCAGGAAAAGATTGATTATAGAAACAGCTTGGATTATCTTGATGAAAATGTTAAGTACTCCAAATACGTTATATATATTGATCCCGAAAATAAAAACTTTATTGACAATTTAACAGTCAAAGAAAGAAAAAATCTTATAAACAGAATTATAAGAGAACAGGATGCTATAGATATAACTAAGCGCAGATTCGGTAAAATACAGACTATAATTAAGCATACCATAGTTGCTATCTTAACCGTATTAATGGCTGTGCCTTGTTTTTACTGGGCAGTAAATGCTACTCTAGAAACTACAATTAACAACTACAGACAATCTCAGTCTGCATTTGAAGTTCTGTACAGAGAAAAAGGAAAGCTGAAAAAAATTAAATAAATTTTAGGCTGCTTTTACACTTGCAGAAGGCATATATGCATTATTGAAATTGAGCTGCATAACAGTTTGCTTTCCTTGGTTTTGAGTTGTTTTTTCCTCTCCAATTAAACAAGTTGCAAATTTTTTACCTATTGCATAACTACCGATAGATGCACCTACGAACAACAATCCTTTCAATATTCCAGGAGTCGCTTTTAACAGCGAACATTTGTTAAATAATTCTTTCGTTTTACAATAATCCTTCATTGCATTTACTTGTTTTTCAACAAACGGATTTTCGTGATAAAGAGCTTTATGCTGTTTTGTTACACGTTTACCATTCTCTATAGTTTGATATGACATACCCATATATCTTTTTGCAAAAGCTTCTCCGGCAAACATAAAACCTAATGCCATAAAACTTCTTACTGCCGCATCAACTATATCTTCCGAATTTAAAACCTTTATTGTTTCAGCCACAACAATCAACGGATTTACATTTCTTGAAATAAAATCAAATACTTTTCCTGCAACATTCAAAAATTTACTTGATTTTGCAGCAACTTTAACTGTTTTATCCATTTTTTTTATGGATTCTGCTGCAGACATATTCCCTGATTCTATTGTCAAATCCTTTGCCGCTCTCGCTCCCTTTAATGTCTGTCCGCCAGCGATAAAGACATTAGCAGAACCGTACAAAGGATCTTGCTCCATCGCATTCAAGCCTTTATTTGCACGCCTTAAAGCAAATATTGCACTTGATGCAAATATCGGTAAAAATAATGTAGCTTGTTCGATTGCTGCTATTGTCATTAATAAATACCTTTACACACTTTATACTTATATAAAGTATTTTTATTAACTAATATTGCCTTATTATTTAAAAAAGTTAACAATATTTAACACTAAATTCACTCCATTCATACTTATTTTTATTTTGCGCCATACTTTCTTTTTACT
>CALYTW010000018.1 GCA_945487905.1 uncultured cyanobacterium | reverse complement strand
CATAAAAATTTTTCAATTTGTGAAAGTTTCTTAATAATATGGTTTGTTTAGAATTTTGATTGTGTTAAACTATCGATAGAGGTCTGAAAGACCTTGGAAGGAAAAAAAATACTATGGATATATTTTCTATATTTACCTTATGCGGAGGTTTGGCATTTTTCCTATACGGAATCAACTTAATGTCCTCCGGCTTGGAAAAGGTAGCAGGCGGAAGACTGGAAGGCTTGCTAAAAAAAATGACTTCAAATCCAGCAAAGGGTTTTACGCTTGGTACGGTAATAACAGCAATTATACAATCCTCATCTGCTGTCACGGTAATGCTTATAGGACTTGTAAACTCCGGAATAATGAATTTGTCGCAAACAGTAACCGTAGTAGTAGGCACAAAGATTGGAACAACAGTTACGGCATGGTTGCTTAGTTTAACAGGATTAAACGGTACAACCGGAATGATTTTAAAGTTTTTCAAGCCGGAAAGCTTTACACCTATTTTAGCATTAATTGGTGTTATTATGATTATGGCATCAAAAAACAATCGAAGAAAAAATGTTGGGACAATCTTTATGGGATTTGCCATTCTTATGTTTGGAATGACGGTTATGGCGAGTTCAATGTCTCCTCTAGCCCATAGACCTGAATTTGCTAATGCGATGTTGAAATTCAGCAATCCGATTTTCGGTTTTATGATTGGCTTGATTGTTACAATAATTGTACAATCTTCATCAGCATCAATTGGTATACTGCAAGCTCTTGCGCTAACAGGAGGGGTTTCTTGGGGAGTTGCGATACCGATTATTCTCGGACAAAATTTGGGTGCCTGCGTTCCGCCGATTTTTGCGAGTATCGGTGTTAACACAAATGCAAAGAGAGTTTCCGGAATTTCTGTTATATACGATATACTGAGTGTCGGAATTTGTTTTCCGATGTTTATAATTTTGCATATGATTTTCAATTTTGCTTTTGTAAAGACTGATATTTCGCCATTTGGAATAGCGCTTTTTCATTCGGCATTCAATATTTTCGCAGCCTTTATGCTTTTACCGTTTGTAAAAGTTATAGAAAATCTTTCCATTAAATTTATACCAGAAAAAGCTGAAAAAGAAGATAAAAGCGTGCTTCTTGACGAAAGACTTTTACTTGTTCCGACATTTGCAGTTTCCGAATGCTATAAACAAACGGTTAAAATGGCAGAAATAGTTGAATTTAACTTTATAAACTCCACAAAGATGTTAAAAAGCTACCACGCCAAAAAGGCTGAACAGATACAAAAAAATGAAATATTAATTGACCGATATGAGGACAAACTTGATTCTTTTCTGCTAAAACTTTCCGGCAAAGATTTATCGGAAGAAGACAGCAACAAAATATCCCAGCTGTTACTTGCTATTGGTGATTTTGAAAGAATCGGCGACCACGCTTCATATATGCTTAAAATTGCAAAAAAATTGAAAGAAAGCGAACGCAAGCTTTCCGGCGAAGCGGTTGAAGAATTGAAAGTAATTGTTCACGCAGTATCGGAAATATTTATGGTTACTCTAGAATCATATAAAACAGATAATTTACAACTTGCACAGGAAGTTGAGCCTCTGGAAGCTGTTATTAAGAAGCTTATCAGAAAAGTTAAAAACCGCCATATTCAAAGACTTAAAGAAGGTTTATGCACGGCAGAACTGAGCTTTATGTTCTCAGATTTGCTGAATGATTTGAGAAGGGTTGCAGCGCACTGCGGAAACATAGCGACTAGTGTTATTCAACTTTACGACAAATCTATTGATAAGCACGAATACAACCACAGAAACAAAGACGAAGATATTGAATTTGTAAACCGTTATGAAAACTACAAATCAAGATTTTCGGTTTCAAAAAACAAACCTGAAGAAGGTGCAATCGTATAAAACATTTGAGGATGCGGAAAAAGTCGAGGGGCAAATGTAAAACAGATTGTACTTAATACTACAAGTTTGGAAGTAAATAGGAAAACGATTTTTCGAACTTTTTCAAATCCGACCTTAGGTGTGTGCAATTTTGTTCTTCTCTTTTACTCAAAAATAAAATTATTGGTTAAAATGAATGTGCTAACTTTTCCAAAACCTTTTCAGTTGGAGCTTTGTCCAGCAGTATTGATTGTACTGCTGTATTTACAAGCATATTTATTTCTTTTTGATTTCTTCTCTGCTTCATTTGGGGGTAAATATTGTTAATCTGCTTAGCACTGATAGAACGTGACTTAGCGGTTATATTCGAATAATCGTTGTAAAACGGATTATTTAATGCATTTTTGTTTGTTGAAATAACATTAGTCATTTTAGCAAGCTTCAACTGATTTTCTTCATTTGTCAAAAACAGGCAAAAATCAAGCGCTTCATCTTTGTATTTCGCTTTTACCGGAATTACAAAATTCATTACGGAAAAATCGTTTTGACCGACAGTACCTTTAAATTGCTCTGCAACATCAGTTTGTTCATAAATTTTGGGAGCATTTTCTTTTATCATGTTAAGAAAATTTGCCCCGCCCTGATAGAACACTATTTTCTCAGCCATGTACTGTTCAAGTGCTTCTCTGTGTGTCATTGTAATTGTTTCCTGAGGAATAAGATCTTTTTTATACATAGTTTTAAACTTTTCAAAGATTCTTACCGAAGCATCGCTGTTGTAATTTTCCGGTTCATAGATGCCGTATTTATTCAATATTTTAACCATTGTATCGTTTTCTGTTATTGTGGGAAGATATGAATAAGCTCCTGTTTTGCTCTTAATTTGTGCAGAAATCTCAAAAAGGTCGTCATAAGTTTTCGGTACCTTATTTATTCCTGATTTTTTTAACAAGTCTTTGTTGTATATAGTAATTGCACTTGTTGCATACCAAGGGATTGAATATATTTTACCGTTATAAGCCATCGCTCTTACCACTTCTGGGGTAAATGTACTTAATTTTTCCTGCGGAATTTCTTCAAGCGTTCCTTTTTGAGCAAGAATAGCCGAAAAATCGGGATTTAGATTAATCAAATCCGGCGGGCTGTCGGTCATAACCGCTGCAAGCGTGCGTTTTTCCCCTTCGGAAAATGGGACATCAACCCATTTTATCTTAACATCATCGTGAGAAGTCTCGTATTTATCTATTATTTCATTTATGTACGGTGCAAAATTACCCATCTGGAGAGTCCAGAAAGAAATTTCTTTCTTGTAATCCTTTGTCTGACAGCCTGTTAAAAGAATAACAGACATAATTATCAAAATAAATTTTTTCATTTAAGCTCAGAATCTTTATTTATTTCTATGTATTTGTATATATTGGAAATAATTTCCGGTTGAAAATAATACACATTATTATATGGTGTTATTTTTAATATTGAGTTTTCCTTATCAACGCCTGCAATCGTTGCAGTATATTTGTTTTTATTAACCGAAAATATAACATAACCGTTTTCTGTTTGAATTTCGTCTGTTTTAAAGCGATTTGCATTAACAGCACCTATTGTTAAATAAAACAACTTCTCTTTATTCACATTGAAGATTTTTGTACATTCTTGGTATGAAACACTTCGGCTGACTACCTGAGACTGCTTAGGCGCTGTTGAAACTCCTTCCGCAAATACAGGAATGCAGATTACAAAAAATAATGCCGTTAAAAATAAATACCTTGTCATAAATTTATTTTAACACACAAATTTTACTGTATTAAAATATAATATTTTATCAACCATATTAAGTAAAATTATTTTAATCACTGTTAATATACCTCAAAATATGGTACAATTGAGCATATCATATAAGTACAGGAGAGAGAATGATGCTTCAGGAAGCTACAAGAGCGATAAACACAGCATTTAATAACAGTTTTATAAAGAGTTTGAGCCAGTATCTTCACGATTGCGTGAGAGAAGAAGTTAAAAGTTCGACATTCAGGAATCTGAAAGCCGACAGAGATAACAAATGGATTTTTCTGAAAGAAGAAGATACATTGTTTACACAAGGGCTGGAATACCTCAGACTTGAAGGTTCTGATCCGAAGCTTACAGAGCTTATGATTCAATCGGAATCGAGTCAAAAGGATAAATATCTTATATATGGATATCTTTTCTTAGTCGGAAAAAACAAATCCGGTAAGAAAAATGAATTTTTAACTCCGCTTTTGTACTCGCCCTGCAGACTTGAAAGAAACGGAGTAAACATAAACTGCATGCTGACAGATGAATTTGTTTCTTTGAATACAGGTGCGTTAACAGCATTAATGAAAAAAAGCGATGACGAAGATGAAACGGAACAATTACTTGAAGGACTGCTTGATGTAGTCCCGTCTATCCCGGTTACAACGGAAAAGCTGGATATATTCTTAACTACCCTAAAATCAATAGTTCCTGATGTAGAAATATCTCTTAACCATGAAATGGATGCTAAAGAGGATAATATTACAAAAGACTTTTATCAGGAAAAGATTAACGGAGAAAATTTTGAAGAAATAGTTGAAGAAGAAGCTGTCAAAAAACAGATTATTTCGTATGAAAAAATTCACTTAACAAATCAAAACGCCATAATATTGACAAAAAGACCTGCCGTTACAGCAGGAGTGTTGCATGAACTTACGCAAATAGCGGAAAAACCCAGCGGAGTATACAGAGAAACCGTTTTGAATATCGTAAATGAAGAATATACAAAGTCAAAACCGGTTGATTCTCAGCAAAAAACACTTGCCCAATTTTTCCCTGTAACACCTCTGTCGCTTTCGGATGCACAGTTGAATGTCATAAAAAATGTCGAAAATGCGAAACTGGTTTCTGTATTCGGCCCTCCAGGAACAGGAAAATCCCAAACAATAGTTAACCTCGTTGCACACCTCATTGCAAACGGAAAAACAGTTCTTGTCGCTTCAAGAATGGACAAGGCTGTAGATGTTGTTGCTGAACGTCTCAACGAATTAGGAGCTCCGTTTCTTGCACTAAGAGCAGGGAGGTTAAATTATCAAAAAGAGCTTTCAATGCAGTTACAGGATTTGCTTTCAAATAAAGTCGACCTTGATGAAGGACTGGAAAGTTCTATTTTATGTGATACATCCGATATGGAAGCTTTATTGAACTCCGTTTCTGATTTGGAAAAGAAGGCGGAAAAAATTATTTCTCTTGAAAAAGAATGGACGGTGGTAAATGAGGAAATAAAACTTCAAGAGGCTCAACACCAAAACCATCTTTTTATAAAATCTATTCTTAAAGGCGATGAAATTGCCGATATAGAATCCATAATGAATACATTGACCAAAAACATGGAAAAGTCAGGCTTTTGGGCAGGAATTAAAAATTCCGCTTCCTCCGGCAAATTAAAGAAAATATTACATCTTCCCGATTTTACGGTAAACAATGAAAACTTAATGATGTTAAAAACAGAGCTTGAGTTTGCAAAACTTGTATGTCAGGCGAGAATGATTGAAACCAACATTCAAACAGTCGGGAATATACACGTTATTTCCGAACAGTTAAGAACACTTCGTAAAAAACAGAAAAAACTTGCAATTGATATTTTAAAATGCAAACGCAGAGAAGCTCTTAAAAGTCTTATGCAAGACCCTGTGAAACGACAGAGGCTTTTTGTACATTCAAAATCACTTGTTGAGAGAAAGAAAAATCTTCAAAGTAGAGTTCTGGAGACAGAGGACTTTAAACCGCTGCTGGAGGCATTTCCGTGCTGGTGTGTTACAACTTATGCCGTATCCGGTTCATTGCCGATGAAACCGGGGCTTTTTGACGTTGTAATTATTGATGAAGCTTCTCAATGCGATATTGCGAGCTGTTTTCCGATTCTATACAGAGCTAGAAAAGCTGTTGTTGTAGGAGATGACAAACAACTGCCTCATCTTTCATTCTTAGAGAAGGCAAAAGAGCAGTCATTTATGTCACAATACGGAATCGGCGATAAATATCAGCTTATGTGGCGGTTCAGAACAAACTCTATGTTTGATTTGGCAAATTACTATTCTATGCATCCGGTGCTTCTTGATGAACATTTCAGAAGCCTTCCGCCGATTATCAATTACTCAAATAAAGAATTTTACGGAAACAGAATCAAGGTTATGAGGAGGAATGATACTTCCCAAAAAGCTCTTGAGGCAATAATAGTTCCAGACGGGAAGGTAGACTTTGATGCAACAAGAAATTTGCCTGAAATCGAAGCCTTGGTAAAAAAACTCCACGAAATCGTGATAGATAATGAACGCAATAATCCTGAAAATCCTGTAAGCATAGGGATTATTTCGCCTTTCAGAGCTCAGGTTGAACAGTTAAAAATATCTGTTTCAAAAGTTCTTTCGGAGCATATGATGGAAAAACATCAAATAGAAATCGGTACAGCTCATACATTTCAGGGGGATGAAAGAGATATTATGCTTATTTCGTGGGCTTATGCAAGCAACAGTTTCCCGCAGAGTCTTGTATTCCTGCAAAAGCCGAATTTATTTAACGTAGCAATTACAAGAGCGAGGTATAAAACGATAAACTTTATTTCAAAAGACCCGAGAGAATTGCCCGAAGGCATTTTGAGAAGTTACTTCGGATTTATTGAAGAATATGAAAACAGGTTTTCCTTAATCAATTCAGACGAATTTGACGAAAATATTTATAAGAATTCTTTTGAAAAAGAAGTTGCACAGGCATTCAGAGAGGCAGGACACAGCGTAATTTGCGGTTCGGAAATTGCAGGGCTGAGCGTTGACCTGCTTGTTGATGACAAATTCGTGGTAGAATGCGACGGAGTTGAGGATAAAACGCCGTCAAAAGTTTCAAATATGAAGAAACAGGCTATTTTGGAACGTACAGGTGTAAAAGTAAACAGAATTTCATACAGAGAATGGCAATACTCTCCAAAAGCATGTGTTGACAGAATTTTAAATACTAATTAAGCTTTTTGCGCCTCTTTATTCTTCTTTTTGTTAATGACTGAAACAATAACCGCACAGGCTAAGACTATGGCTGCAGAGACAGCAGCAATCCACATTGCTTTGCGATTCCCTTTTGAGTTAGTTTCAGGTTTTTCATTGCCGTTTAAGATGTCCCTGAATTTGACAATTTTTTTATACAATTCCGGTTCTTTTTCATTCAACCCCTCTGCTGTAAATGCCTTTTCAAGTGCATCCATAATATTCAAACCTTCTCCTTTTTCAAGAGATTTGAAATATTTTTCCTGATAATCTGAAGGAATTTTAAGTCTGTACTTCTCCACATCGGAAGTTAACCCTTCTTTGTAATTGCCGTCAAGATTTAGGGCATCCGAAAAGAAAAACATATTGTGAAAAGCACGCATCGTCTCTGCAAATTTTGCTTGAATAAAACCTGAAAGTGAATTTAGTTTTTCTTGAGGAATGTTTAATATTTTAGACAGGACGTCTAATTTTTTATCAGCCGAACTTTGATAAAGCGTTTTTAGAGAAACAGCATCGTGGTTGGTTGCCCCAATCATATATTTATCCTCTAACCAGCCTCTATTTCTAAAAGCAGCAACGCTTCCCCAAACCTCTGATAAATTATCCGATTTGTATATTTTTACCCTGTCCCTTGCTTCTTTTTTCAAGCAAAAGTTTTCTTCTATACAGTAATCTCCGCCATTTTCAAATTCATGAGTAATATTTCTTAAATCAAAATCTTTTCCTTTAACAGCTTTAAATTCTTCATCTATAATATCCAGAATTTTACCGCCATATTCATTATATTTTTCATCAATTTTTTGTCTTACATACAGCCAGCTTGCATCCACACGAATTCCGTCGTAGCGATTTGCAAAATTTCTGACCTTGAGTTTCAAATAATCGATACCTTCTTTTGTATCAAAATTAATCGCATGCAAATTCCAAGGGAGTTTTCCGTCCTTGCGGAAAGCTTTTGGGAAAGCCCAAACTTCGTCTTTAGCTCCGCCGTTAATTATCATATCCCCGCTTAGTTTAATACCTTTTTGATTTAATTTTCCCTTCGCCTCTTGTAAATGACTATCTGCAAGGAATTGAGTAAACATGTAAAATTCGCCCTCACTTTTAAACAAAGGGTCTTTCTTCAATTCCTTAATAAAATTTTCTCTTTGTTCCGTCGTAACAATATCTGTATCAAAAAGATTACGAGCAGTTTCATTATTCCAGCCTTTTTTAGCATCTAAAACTTTATATATCGCCTTTCTTTCGAGCCAATCGGCATTTTTTATCTTGTATGAATCAAATTCATCTAAAAGTTTCTTTTTATTGGGATTATCTTGTTTCAAAAATTCATTGTAAGCTTTTTTCAGTGCATTGTACTTTGGAGAATCTTTATTAATAGAATTTTCATAATTTACTCTTACATCTTTGTTTTCAGATTTATTTTTCTCGTATACCGCTTTTAAATCCGATTCATTTAAGAGCTTACCGTATTCATCTTCGGATAATGTCTTTAAATCTATGACCTGCAGTCCCAAATCCAAGGAAGAACCCGAATATGGCTTTACTATATTACCTCTGCCGGAAAAATCGCCTTCCGGTAGAATTTGTACATAATTAATACCCCAATAAAGTTTGGCAAAATCAAAAAATTCTTGAGCTTCTTTACTTAACATATTACCGCATCCGGAAGCAGTATTTAAACTGTCTGGCAGGGATGAAGAAGGCACAATAAGCATTGAATGTCCTTTATTGCCTATTTTTTCCTTTGCTTGCTTAAGTACATTTCTGTATTCGGCTTCTTCTTCAGGTTTCAGCCGTTGTTGAAAGCATATAAAATTTGTACTGTTGTATATTTTCATCACTAGTATAAATCCCGTAAAAATCAAATTTGCGAGTACTTATGTAGAATTGTTAAAACAAATTGCAATAACATTATATTTAATATAACATGGAACTAACAGCTGGTATAGAACAGATAAGGAGGACAATTAATGTTCAAAAAAATAGCAAAAGGCTTATTTGCACTCGCAATATTTGCAATAATAAGCAATCCGGCACATGCATTTTATACTGATATGGATCAGAATCACTGGGCATATTCATCTATCAAGTTTTTAACAGAAATCGGTGTTGTTGTAGGTTTTCCTGACGGAACATACAAACCTGAAATTCCTGTTACAAGAGCGGAATTTGCATCAATGGCGATAAAAGCACTCGGGCAGGAACATGCAAACGTATCTCAAGATATTCATTTTGCAGATATAACAAGAGCGTTCTGGGCATATAATATTATTGAAAAAGCGGTATACTTCAACCTTATACCTGATTCAAAGGGCGAAGCATACAGACCGTTTGACCCTGTAACAAGGGCAGAAGCAATCAGTTTGGCTGTAAACGCAATTGCGTCAAACCCTGTTAGCGAGCAAAAAGCGACTGATATTTGCAACAAAGCATACAAAGATGCAACTCAAATGCCGGCATGGTTCTTGATTGCAGCATCAAAAGCACATCTTCTTAACCTTGACGTACAAATACCTGGACACGAAGGAGCTATTGAAGCTCAAAGACCGATGAACAGAGCAGAAGTTGCTGTACTTTTATACAGAATGATGCAGGAAGCTAAACTTAATCCGAACGCAAAACTTGCAGAAATGATGCAAAAAAGGACAGCTGACGGATTCATTGTTGACAATGTTAAAGTACAAGGTTCAATCGGTATAATTCCTGCCGGAACAATTTTCCCGATTAGACTTGAATCTGTGGTAGGATCTGATATTTCAAACGTAGCAGATGTTTATACAGCTAAAGCACCAAGGAATTATGTTACAAAAGAAAAATACCTTTTGATATCAGAAGGCAGTGATATGAAAGGTCAGGTTAAATATGTACAAAGAGGAAAACTCTTTAAACAGCAGGGCGAAGTTATAATCAAAAATGAACTTCTTGTTACTCCGAACGATCAGGCAGTTATGGTTTATGGTGTAGCGACTCTTGACCCGCAGAAAATCGGTTTCTGGAGAAAGATATTTAAAGGGAAACAGGTTATAGCAAAACCGGGAGAAATTGTTAACCTCAGACTTTTAGCACCTGTCAAAGTTGACCTTACAAACGGTTATATTTACGAATAGACATACAAAGCAAATTTGTAAAAATAGCTTGCCGGTTAGGCAGGCTATTTTTTTTTTACAAATCTTAATGATGACCATATTTAAGTGCTTTACAAATATTTATTTGATAGAATAGAAGGTGTCTATAGATTTGTGTAAGAAGGGATAAAAAATGAAACCTTATAAAATTCCGAGAGGTAGAAGCTACGGAAAATCAAAGATTGTCACTTATGATAATCCTGTCTTAAAACTTATAACATATCTGGCAGTTCTCGGAATAGGAGTAGCTTTAGCCGGAATGATAGCCTTAAAGCTATATTTAATATCGCTTCCGCCAATAAAGAACTTAAATTCTTTAAAACCTAATATAGTTACAACTTTTTGTGCAAGCGGCGGGGAGGTAATAAAGACATTTGCAGCATATACATATTCAAATGTCGAATTAAAAGAAGTTCCGCAGCAGCTGGTACAGGCTCTTATTGCGACCGAAGATAAGAATTTTTACAAACATAAAGGCTATGACATACTTGGACTTGCACGCTCTATGGTTGCCAATGTACTTGCCGGACATGTAGTTCAGGGAGCAAGTACAATTACACAACAGCTTTCAAGAATTTTATTCCTTTCAAACGAAAAAACATTTTCAAGAAAAATAAAAGAACTGCAGGTTTCTGCACAAATAGAAAAAACTATTTCCAAAGACAAGATTTTGGAAATGTATTTAAACAATGTCTATTTGGGTTCTGGGGCATACGGCGTTAAAGGTGCTGCAAGAATTTATTTTAACAAAGATTTGAACCAGCTTACCTTATCAGAAATGGCTTTAATAGCAGGACTGCCTCAAGCCCCGTCGGTATATTCTCCATACCACAGCATTGATTTAGCAGAAAAACGCAGAAATCAGGTGCTTTTAAGAATGTATAAAATGAAATACATTGACAGAGCAACATATATAAAGGCAAAGGCCGAACCAATCAAACTTTCGACGATGCCGATGATGTATGCAACAAACAAAGCTCCTTATTTTTGCGATTATGTAATGAAAGATTTGCACAAGCTCGGATTTACGGAAGAACAAATTATCAACGGCGGATTAAAGGTAATTACAACATTGAATTATCCTGCACAGATAAAAGCGAACGAAGCAATTATCTCAAATCTCAATGCATGGGGTTTAAAAAATGATAAGAATCAGGCAGCAGTATTTTCTTTCAGTCCTATTGACGGCAGAATACTCGTATATGCAGGGGGGAAAGATTATTCAAAGAGCCAGTACGACAGAGTTACACAATCTGCAAGGCCTTCGGGTTCTGCATTTAAACCGTTTATATACACAGCTGCAATCGAAAAGGGTTATTCTCCTAATGATATGATAGACGACTTGCCTGTAAAAATAGGAAATTGGACACCAAAGAATTACGGCAACAAGTACAGAGGGTCTATACCATTGTATACTGCTTTGATGGTGTCTTCAAATGTTTGTACCGCAAGGTTAATGGATGCAATCGGTGTAAGACCTGTAATACAACTTGCAAGGGTTATGGGAATTTCAACCCCGATTCCTTATGACTATACAATCTCACTCGGTTCAAACAGTGTAAAGCTTTTTGAAATGACAAGAGCATACGGTGTATTTGCAAACGGCGGTTTCAGAGTAGAACCTTATGCAATTGAAAGGGTAGAATCATCAAGAGGAACAGTGCTTTACGAAGCTAAAAAAGCCAGAACCAGCAAGGTTTTGAATATTAACACAGCTGCAACGATGACAGCAATTATGAAAACCGTTATCACAAGCGGCACAGGCAGGGGGGCGAATATAGGAAAACCCGCAGCCGGAAAAACAGGTACGACAGATGACTGCAAAGACGCCTATTTTATAGGATTTACCCCCGATGTAGTAACAGGAGTATGGGTAGGAAACGATGACAATTCCAGAATGGGAGAACTTACGGGCGGAACTGTTCCGGCTAAAATCTGGCATGACATAATGCTTGTTGCAACGGAACCATACGGCAATTCTGATTTTGAATATCCGGAAATCATACTTAATCCGTTTAAAGCACCCAGCGTTTCCGTTATTACGCAAAGTGAAGCCAGAAAAGCATGGGAAGAAAAAGAAGTAAAAGAAAACAATGATGAAAATCAGGATGCAGTATCGGTTGTTAATCCGTCATCAGTAAAACCGGAGTCAATAAAACCCTCCGATTTCTTCAAGAAAAAAGAAGCTCCTAAACCTTCAGCAGTAAAACCTGCCGAACAAACAGAAATACCTAAACCGGAAAGGACACCCAAAGCTGCTGAACAATTTGCACCGATTCCGGTTGCACCAGTACCGTTAAACATACCAAATAAGGAAACTGAAAATGAAAATTAATGAAATAAATTTTGAACACGGAGAAAATTCATATCAATCTGCAAAAGTTGAGATTAATGACTCTGTAATTGATTACGAAATGAACGCTCAGTTATCGTTTAACGAGCTAAAAGCTCTTGCAAAGGGATTGGACTTAATAAGTGAATTTTATGACGTCAAATCCGCCTGTACCGTAAAAGGAAACGGAATTTGTGCAGCTGCGCTCGGACAAAGTCTTGCCGATGCGGTGGAAAAAGTTATGGATTCAAATCCTGTTGATTTTATGACATCAATTTTAGTGACATCTTCGGAAGTCGATAGTGAAGTCGCAAAATTTGTAAAAGAATCAAACATTATAGCTTCTCCCAAATTCACGAAAAGTGCGATTGAAATTCTTGAAGCACACAATGTTCGTTATGTAAAAATAAATACCCCTTTAAAGGACTATAAACAATATATTCCTGAAAATATTAAACAAACCGCATTGGGTACATTTGTTCAAAGCCCGAACAAAAGCGAATTAAATAAAGACACATTTAAAGTAGCCTCTAAACAAAAACCGACAGTTGAACAGATTGAAGACGCTGTTTTTGCGTGGAAAGTTGCTAAATACATAAATTCACAGGCAATGGTTATTGCAAAAGACCTTAAAACAACGGCAATTGCACAAGGTTTGCAAACAGCATCGATAGAATTTGCACTTGATTATTCATGTGATATGTCAAAAGAAGCTATTCTTGCATCAGATATGCCGATTACAGTCCACGATATTGATGTAGCTGCTCAAGGTCGAATCTCTTTAATAATTGTTCCGTCTGCAGATAAAGATGTCATTGCAAAGGCTGATAAATATTCGATTGCATTGATTGAGACAGGAATTACAAACATTTTGTTCTAGCGTGTAAATTTGGTTAATAATCTTGCTTTAATTAACATTGCAAAAACTTACTGCAATTGTGAAGAACCGCAAATACATGATAGAGTAACAATATAAAAAAGCGTTCGCCGAAACGAACGCTTTTTATAATACTTCATTTAATTAGTATCTGTAATGAGCAAACGCTTTGTTAGCTTCAGCCATTCTGTGTGTATCTTCACGTTTTTTGCAAGCTGCGCCTGAACCGTTTGAAGCGTCAATAATTTCGTTAGTTAATTTTTCTACGAAAGATTTACCGTTTCTGTTCTTTGCCGCTGCAATTATCCATGATGATGCAAGAGCGAAACCTCTATCTGCTTTAACATCAATCGGCACTTGATAAGTAGAACCGCCGATACGTCTTGCTTTAACTTCCAACAAAGGAGTTGCATTTATAATGGCTTTCTGGAAAATTTCCAGACCTTTTTCGTTTGTTCTTTCTTCAATTTTAGCTATTGTTGAATAGAAGATTCTTTCAGCCAAAGACTTTTTACCACGTCTAAGGATTCTGTTAATAAATTTAGAAACATCAACGCTGTTGTAAATAGGGTCAGCTGCAGGTATTCTTCTAGCCGGTTTAGATCTTCTTGACATTACTTCTTACCTCCCTTGTTTCTTTTAGCACCGTATTTAGAACGGCTTTGAGCTCTGTTGGCAACGCCTGCCGTATCTAATGTACCACGAACTATGTGATAACGAACACCTGGGAGGTCTTTAACCCTTCCGCCTCTGATTAGGACTACACTGTGTTCCTGTAAGTTGTGTCCGATACCTGGGATATAAGTTGTAACTTCAAATCCGTTTGTTAATCTTACTCTGGCAACTTTTCTTAATGCTGAGTTTGGTTTTTTAGGGGTTGTAGTGTAAACCCTTGTGCATACTCCACGTCTTTGAGGGCATTCCATCAAAGCAGGAGATTTTGTTTTGTCTGTCAGTTTTTTACGTTCTTGACGAACTAACTGGTTAATTGTAGGCATTTCATTCTCCTTTTTTCTAATATTTTAGCAAACCCGCCGTACATACCGGAACCCTTACTCATTCCGGCGACGTTTTGCCGTCTACTATTTATTATGCGTTATATCTTTGTCTTTCAAAGGCACACAGCGCCTTGGTACTCCGATTACTCCGCACACACCTGCCGTCAAATCCAGCACGAAAATTTCGACTAAGTGATAGAGACATAGTAAAATAAACACCCTTTGCTGTCAAGCACAGAGCAAATATTGCAATACAAGAATCATCACATTAACAACTAAAATTGGAACTCCTTGAGTTTGCGGAGAAAAACGAAGTTTTTCCGCATCCTCAAATCCGTCAAATCCAACAAGAAGGTATTTTATTTTTTGAAAATTTACATGCTATGCTAAAATAAAAACAGCAAAAAAATTTTTTATGGGTTTTAGTATAGCGTATGGAAATTAGAGAAATACATGGAATAAATTTTAGGAACGCAGAAAACCAAACTCCGCCCAAAAAGCGAGAGTTTATTGACGTATTTTCCGATTCGGTCAGGAATCCAAGAGATGTGAACGATATGGTTGCCGTACCGAGAGGAATTTTTAAAGCATACATATTAATTATGACCGGTTCGGCTATATTGGCTTTATCAAATCTTATTCCAAACACCAAGAAGTTCGGGGAAATAGCAAAGACGTCAGCTATCACACTGGGCTGGATATTGAATACATTAAGCGCACTTTATTTTGCAAAACCGTTTGCATTTAAGGGCAACAGCCCTACTGTCAACAGGGAAGAATTAAAATCACAATATTAATCTGCCGAGACGGCAATACCTTCCATAATGTTATAAAAATCTTCTTTTGGGAGAGTTGACATTGTTTTCATTGCAAAAGAAAGGACGCTCACTTTGTCGTACCAACGGCGGGAGTTGGTAATTTTATACAATCCGAGGACTCTGTCGATACCCAAACTTACGTCTTGATCTTCGTCATCTTCTTCGTTGTGTAAATCTTTTATTTGTTTTACGACTGCTGTCAAATCTTTAGAAAGATTTCTCCTTTGAGATTCGTCCATATCTTTGAGTATATTTAAAGCTCTTTGCGTATTTTCATCAGTATCGTACCAACGCCTGTCGTACATCTAAAAAATCTCCCCTAATGCACATAAATCACATTTTTATTATATAAAAACCCATGCCAGACTGAATCATCCGTTTGGTTGAAGTTCTGATGTTATAAAAATTATTCTCAGTTTAACTTTTTTAAAAATATCATATTAATTGACTATTTTTGCAATATCGTGAATAATTCCGATATTTTAGAATTATTTTGGATAAAATTACGCAAAAGGAGTTATTGGTATGACTATAAAAATATTGCTTGTTGAAGACCAAAAGTTAATGAGAATCGGGATAAAGGCATTATTTAATGACTATCCTGAGATGGAGATAATAGGAGAAGCATCAGACGGAAAAGAGGCAGTAGAAAAAACAAAACTTATCAAGCCTGATATTGTGCTTATGGATATAGGGCTTCCTGATATATCTGGGATTGAAGCCGCAAAACAGATACTTGAATACAACAATAACATTCGGGTAATAGCGCTGACGTCACACATAACGGAGGATGAGGTAAACGCATCACTTCAGGCGGGTATAAGTGCATATATAATCAAAGATATTGCGACTGAATTTCTTATGACCATTATAAAAATGATTAAGATGGGTGCAATGTGGCTTGATCCGCAAGTTGTTCCGTTTATTCGTGATAAGAATTGCGGAGTTATACCATCAAGACAGCTATCCAGAGGAGTTTTCAAAGAACGTCATGCAAACCTTACCCAAAGGGAATATGAAGTTCTGAAACTTATTGTTGACGGACAGTCAAACAGTGATATTGCAAGAACATTAACCATAAGTGAACATACTGCGAAAGCACATGTTTGCAATATTATACAAAAACTCGTGGTTGATGACAGAACGCAGGCTGCGGTAAAAGCATTAAAAGAGGGCTTAGTCTGATTCGCTTGATTCTGCGGGTTCAGGCAAAACGGAATTTTGAGTATTACGTACAATCTGATTTACATTTACCCCTCGACCTTTTCCGCATCCTCATTTTTGCTATCAGGTAATGAGTATGAATAATTCGGCTTGTCTTCATCTTCATCATCGAGTGTTTTAAAACTCATGACAAAGACCTGACCTTTTTTGATATCAAGCTCTTTACCTTTGCTTACATAAGAAACCGGAGTGCTTTCGTAGACCGAAACGACAGCAGATTTTGCTCTGTTGCCTTCTTCATTTTTTACAACACCTTTAACTAAAGCTACGCTCGGGCCGATAAATCCGCTTATAAAATGAGAACCTGCCATAACAGCGCCTTGTTCAATAACTGCTCCCGGAGTAACATTCGACATTGCACTGTATTTTCCTATATAACCATTTTCCGGTTTATAAGTTCTTTTTGAAAGCGAATCATAATATTCAAAGGGGATAAAGTTGAAATTCGCATTTCTTTTTAAACGCTTCGGGTCTGTCACACCGGTAATTTTGCCTTTAATAAGAGAACCGCTGTAGATTTCGGTTCCGTTTTTTGTGGTAAAACCGTCAACAATTTTTACTTCCCAGACTTCGGGCGGATTTGCCGTTGAAAAGTCTGACATAGCTTCTACTTTAACATTTTTAGCCATGACAGGCTGAAGGTTTGTAATTAATAAAACAAATAAAAATAAAACAATCTTTTTCATAATAGAGATATTATACCATATTTACAAAACATGTAACATGGGTAGCATAATTCAATTTTTGGTGTAAAATAATTTTGTTGATATGAAAAAAAAGGACGGCATAATCGCCGAAATATAAAATATGTCTATACAAGAATGGTTTGATAAACGAAAAGAAGCACAAATTGAACGCAGAGCAAAGGAGATGAAGGGAATTGAAGATACCGCCACCGGACTTTGGGCAAAATGCGTACATTGCGACACTCAGATATTAAAATCGGAGCTGGAAGATAATTTAATGGTTTGTCCGCATTGCGACTACCATTTCAGAATAAATGCAAGAACACGAATCTCACAGCTTTTTGACGAAGGTTCTTTTGAAGAATTATTCAAAAATATTCTTCCTACAGACCCTTTGGGCTTTAAAGATACTGAATCTTATGCTGACAGATTGAAAAAAGCACGAGATAACTCCGGTCTTGATGAAGCTGTAATTACGGGCATTGCTAAAATAGAAGGTCATCCGATTGCAGCAGCAGTGATGGATTTTGACTACATGGGCGGTTCAATGGGGAGCGTTGTCGGAGAAAAAGTTACAAGGATTATGGAAAAAGCTCTTGCATTGCGTATTCCGATGCTTGCTATTACATCATCAGGCGGTGCAAGAATGCAGGAAAGTGCATTGAGTCTTATGCAAATGGCAAAAACATCATGTGCGGTAGGAAAGCTGGACGAGGCGGGATTGCTTTATATAAACCTTTTAACCGAACCTACTTTTGGCGGTATTACCGCAAGCTTCGGAACGTTGGGAGATATAATTATAGCTGAGCAGGGTGCAAGAATCGGTTTTGCGGGAAGAAGGGTTATTGAACAAACCATAAGGCAAAAATTGCCTGATGACTTCCAAACAGCAGAATATCTTTTGAAATACGGTCAGGTAGATATCGTGTCAAAAAGAAAACATTTAAGAAAAACACTGGCAAACATTCTTGATATTCACGGGGTGTAGACATAGACAGGGGAAAAGCTGATGACAGTAGTTTTAGATTTCGAAAAACCAATAATAGAAATACAACAAAAAATAGATGAACTAAAAAAATTGAGCAAAAATTCCGGTTTGGATATGGAACAGCAAATAAAAATATTTGAAAAACAAGCTCAGGATTATAAAAAGGAGTTATATTCAAAATTGAAACCTTCACAAAAATTACAAATAGCGAGACATCAAGAACGCCCGAAGTTTTTGGATTACGTCAATATGCTGTGTACAAATTTTGTCGAACTTCACGGAGACAGAGAAGGAATGGATGACAGAGCAATCATCGGCGGAATTGCGAAATTTGACGGTAAACCGGTTATGATAATCGGTATACAAAAAGGGAAATCCACAAAAGAGAACTTGGAGTACAATTTCGGAATGCCTCAGCCTCAGGGATATAGAAAAGCCCTCAGACTTTTTAAGCATGCCAACAAGTTCAAGATGCCGATAATAACTATGATTGATACACCGGGGGCATATCCAGGAATAAAAGCCGAAGAAACAGGTCAAGGCTCTGCTATTGCGGTTAACTTGAGAGAAATGTCAAAACTTGATGTTCCTGTAATATCAATTATTACAGGTGAGGGGTGCAGCGGAGGTGCGCTGGGCTTGGCAGTAGCAAACAGGGTAATGATGCTTGAACACGCTTATTATACGGTTATTTCTCCTGAAGGATGTGCATCGATTCTCTGGAGAGATGCTTCAATATATGCAGAAGCTGCCGAGGCTCTAAAAATAACCTCTAAAGATTTGCTGGAGCTGGGGATTATTGATACTGAGATAAAAGAACCTCTTGGCGGAGCACATACCGACTATGAAAAAACCGCAAAAAATATACATACTGCAATTGCAAAAGCGCTTGATGAGCTGGAAAACCTTTCTCCTGCCGTTCTGAAATCCGAACGATATAACAAATTCAGAGCTATGGGTAAATTTATAGAGCAATAACTGTATGCTATATACTAAAAAAGAATGAAAACAAATTCTATTGATAAAAAAACAATCTCATTCAACGGATTTTACAACAGCAGTGCGCTAAAAAAGGGGCTTAGTTTTGCGGAAAGCAACGGTGCATTATTTGCATCGTCTACTGCACTTGTATTATCTGCGACACTCCGACCGCCTGCAATTTTAGCCACTCCTAAAACCGATACAGAAAACAAAAAGATAGCGTGTGCAAAAGCTGTAACCTCGACTATTCTTGACTTCGGAATAACTTTTTTAATCTCGCTTCCTGTTGTAAAAGCTGTAAACAGAATAAATAAAAACCCCGAAAAATATTTAAAAAAAGAAACCATAGATAATTTGAAAGAGGGAGCGGAAATACTGACGGATTCAAAAGCTTACACTCTGGCAAACCAGCTTTTCAAACTCGGAATAGGAGTTGCAATAGCAGTTCCCAAAGCCATTTTAAATGTTATGGGCATGCCTTATATATCTTCAACTCTCTTTAAAGACAAAAAAGAACCTCAAAACAATCCTAAAAATTTGACATTTAAAGGGAGAGAAAAAAATGGTCTTTCGTCCTTTATCGGAAAAATTATGGACAAAAAATCCGTACAGAAATTTTCCATAAAACATGCAGATTCGAATTTTCCAATGCACATTAATGCGGTAAAAGATTCTTTAGCAACATCCGTTTTTATAGGCGTGATAAGTGAAAGCAAAAATATAAAAGACGAACGCAAAAAGCCTTTGATATACAATTCTGTAATATCTACAGGATTAAGTATAATTTCAGGCTACATTTTGGATTCAGCAGCAAAAAAACCTGAGGAAAAATTTATACAAAAATTGACGGAAGCGAACAAAAACGACCCTAATTTAAAAAAATATATTGACGGATTCAAGATTGCAAAGCCTGTATTGATACTTGGGATAATGTATTACGGAATAATTCCTGTTATTTCAACATTTTTCGGAGAACGAATCGGAAAAAATTCTCAGCCCTCTAAAAAAACAAGACTGGAATAAATAGAGGATGTGAAAACCGAAAAAACATATACCATGGTAATTATGTACGAAACTATTTCGCAATATCTTGAATATATTGAGCTTGAAAAAGGACTTTCTCTAAACACGATAGATTCTTACAGAAGGGACTTATACGAATTTGCGGATTACTCACATTGCGGAGCTAATGAGGTTAATCGAACAATTCTTTCAACTTTTATCAGACATTTAAAAGAAAGAAAACTTGCCCCGACAAGCATAATACGTAAAATTGCCTCATTAAGAGGATTTTTTAAATGGGCATATTCAATGGAAATAATTACAACAAATCCGGCATCTACTCTTGAACAGCCCAAAATTCCGCAAAGACTTCCCAAAATAATTTCACTAAAAGAAATTGAAGAAATCCTAAATTCAGGCTTGGATTTATTACAAGCTGTAATTGTAGAACTTTTATACAGTTGCGGCTTGCGTGTTTCAGAACTTGTAAACCTAAAAATAACCGATATTGATATAAAATCCAGATATTTACGGTGCTTTGGGAAAGGCTCAAAAGAAAGAATAATCCCGATTGGACATAAAGCGATTGACAAAATCAACGATTATCTGGTTGAACGAAATTTTTTACTAAAAAAATATAATCTTGAGACAAAACGGCTCCTTATAACAGATACGGGTAGATTCATAAACCGTCAGGACGTATACAGTTTTATCCATGAACGTGGAAAACACATCCACAAGAACATTTCCCCTCATACATTGAGACACAGTTTTGCGACACATTTACTTGAAAACGGTGCTGACCTAAGGGTTGTTCAAGAGCTTTTGGGTCACAGTGATGTTTCAACTACACAACTTTACACACATGTAAGTAAAAAACGATTAAAAGAGGTTTATTTTAGCATAAATTAGGGTTCTTCTAATTTTCTCTACTTTTTACATGACCTTTCTCAACTTGTTTCAGAATGAGATTGCGGAAAAACTTTGTTTTTCTTAGCAAACTCTGGTGTACGGTTTAGAGTTAGGCTACGTGCTATCCTGTAGCTAGCGTAACTCTCACACACCTTGGGTCGGATGCGACAAAGCAATCCAAAGGTATGAAATCCAGACTCATTATCATCAAGACTGTATACGTCATCAACCTGTTATATATTGCTTCAAATACTGTCCTGTATGCGATTTTGGGTTGTCTGCAATTTCTTTCGGCGTACCGCAAGCAACTATTTCTCCGCCAAAGTTACCGCCTTCAGGCCCTAAATCTATAATATAATCGGCAATTTTTATCAAATCCATATTGTGTTCAATGATTAAAATAGTATTACCGTTATCTGCAAGCTGTTGAATAATTTTTATTAACTTGTCCAAATCATGCCAGTGAAGCCCTACGGATGGTTCGTCAAGCAGATACAAAGTTTTTCCTGTTGCACGTTTATTCAGTTCTGAAGCGAGCTTTATTCTTTGAGCTTCACCGCCAGAGAGAGTTGTGGCACTTTGCCCTAGTTTAATGTAATCCAAACCAACATCAACGAGGGTTTTAAGCTTATTTGAAATCTGCGGTATATTTTCAAAAAATTCATAAGCCTCTTTTACACTCATTTCAAGCACATCAGCAATTGATTTACCCTTATATTTAACTTCGAGCGTTTCGTTGTTATACCTTTGACCTTTGCAGACATCGCATTTTACATAAACATCTGAAAGAAAATTCATTTCAATTTTTAGAACGCCGTCTCCGGTACAAGCTTCACAACGACCGCCCTTTACATTAAAACTAAACCGTCCCGGCTTGTATCCCCGCATTTTAGCTTCGTTTGTTTTGGCATATAATTCACGAATCGGCGTAAATACGTCCGTATAAGTCGCAGGATTCGAGCGAGGAGTCCTTCCTATGGGGGATTGGTCAATATCGATAATTTTATCCAGATATTCAAATCCTGAAATCTCATCTACTCCCTGCGGTTTAGGCTTATTTTTGCGAAGTTTATGAATTGCGTATTCATAAATCAAATCCTGCATTAAGGTTGATTTTCCCGAGCCGGAAACACCTGTAAGGACAACGATTTTACCCAAAGGAATATCTAAATCAATATTTTTTAAGTTGTTTTTAAACGCATTTCTTATTTGCAAGAATTGACCGTTACCTTCACGAATAGTTTTTGGCAAAGGTATTTTGTATTCTCCGCTTAAATATTTTCCGGTAATCGAAGCTTTTTCGGAAATAATATCGTCTATACTGCCTTTTGATACTATCTTTCCACCATTTGTTCCTGCCTTTGGACCTATATCTACTATGTAATCAGCATTGCGAATTGTGTCTTCATCGTGTTCAACGACAATAAGAGAGTTTCCCATATTTCGGAGCTTTAGCAAAGTTTTTATTAACCTGTCGTTATCTCTCTGGTGCAAACCAATGGAGGGTTCATCAAGAACGTATAGAACTCCCGAAAGCCCGCTTCCTATTTGGGTAGCTAGACGAATTCTCTGAGCTTCTCCACCGGAGAGGGTTCCTGCCATTCTGGCCAAATTCAGATAACTCAAACCGACATCCATCAGGAATTTTAACCTTGCTCTTATTTCATCGAGAATTTGTTTTCCGATTTTTAACTGGAAATCGGACAATGACAGATATAAATCCGTTATAAATTCGTGTTCTTTGTCAATCGGCATTGTACAAAATTCATGGATATTTTTTCCGTTAATTCTTACTGCAAGCGGGAATGGTTTAAGCCTTGCACCTCCGCATTTTTCGCAGGGAGTTGTAATCATGTATTTTTCAATTTCCGCTTTCCAGTATTCACTATCCACATTGTAGTGTTTCATTAAGAATGGAATTACACCGATAAATTTTTGCAGAGTATTTCTGTATCTGTGGCTTCCAAATTCTCTTATTCGCATCGGAATTCGCTCGTCCGAACCGTAGAGAATTATATCCTGATGCTCTTGAGGCATGTCTTTGAACGGAACATCATAATCAATATTATATGCTTCTTTAACAGCCTTTAAAACGTCATCATAGTAGGATGTCTGCGACTTACTCCAAGGATAAATAGCACCTTCATTGATAGTTTTACCCCTGTCAGGAATAACCAAATCGGGGGCGATTCTATAATCCACACCGATTCCTCCGCATTTTTCACAAGCTCCGTATGGAGCATTAAAAGAAAAAATTCGTGGAGATAATTCTTCAAAACTTATGTTGCAATCAGGACAGGCAAGTTTTTCACTGTATATTTTTTCTTCTCCGCCTATTACATCTATATTGGTTATACCGTCGGCTTTTTGCAAAGCTATTTGAACACTGTCTGCTATTCTTGAACGAGCTTCGGGTTTCACGACCACTCTATCTACAACAACGGATATATTGTGTGTTTTAGTTTTAGCAAGAGGAATTTCATCTTCATCAAGATTATAAATTTCGCCGTCAACTTTCACACGAACAAAACCTTCCTGCTTCAATTCTTCAAACAAAGATTGATATTCACCTTTTTTGCCTTTGACAAGCGGAGCAAGAATTTGGATTTTTGTACCCTGAGACAGGTTAAGAATGCTGTCTACGATTTCGTCTATTGTTTGAGGTTTAATAGGTTTACCGCAATTTGGACAGTATGGAGTTCCGACTCTTGCGTAGAGTAGTCTCAGGTAATCATAAATTTCAGTAACAGTTCCGACAGTAGAACGAGGGTTGTTGCTTGTGGATTTCTGATCAATTGAGATTGCAGGTGTAAGTCCGTCTATGTAATCAACATCGGGTTTATCCATTTGCCCCAAAAATTGGCGTGCATACGTTGAAAGGCTTTCTATATAACGTCTTTGTCCTTCTGCAAAAATTGTATCAAAGGCCAAAGAACTTTTACCTGAGCCTGAGACACCGGTAAAAACGACAAGTTCATTTTTTGGAATTTCCAAAGATATGTTTTGCAGGTTATGTTCTCTCGCCCCTTTGATTGTAATTTTGTCTGTAGTCATAGCTAGATTATAACACGTAAAGTTATAAATAACGACAAAAGCCGAAATGTATATTTTTACGTATATGAATTGTTAATTTACATACAAATATTTTTTCAGGATAATTGTAATTATGTTTAAAATTTTTCTGACATATTCAAAAAATCTTTTCAAACTTGCGCTCCCTATTATAATGGGTAATTTAGGTTTTATTATGATAGGAGTCGGCGACGTAATTGTTGCAGGCAGACACTCAACGGATACACTCTCTGCAATAAGCCTTGCCACAGCAATAACAAACTGTATTATGATATTTGGAATCGGTATTCTTACAACGATTTCCGCAATTCTTTCCAATTACAGAGGTGCAGGAAAAGAGATTCAAAAGTACTTTTATCCTTCAATAAAGTTTGCACTGTTTTTGGGACTAATTTCATCCATCATAGTTTTAGCCTGCATACCATTTATTGACAAACTTGGATTCCCTTCTCATTTAACCCCGATAATAAAAGATTATTTCTTTATTACGGCATTTGCTTCATTCGGCGGATACCTACACTGCACTGCGAAAGAATACCTTCAGGCATTTGAAATTGTAGTTTTTCCGAATTTGTTAACAATTTTTTGCATATTTTTGAATGTTGCACTTAATATAATGTTCGTATTCGGCTGGTGGATAATTCCCGAAATGGGCGCAATCGGGCTTGCAATATCCAGCCTTTTGGTCAGATATTTTATGGGCATAGTTTTGCTTGTATATTGTTACATTAAAATTAACGTAAAATATTTTAAAGACTTTAAATACTTTAAAGACTTAATAAGAGTAGGGCTTCCTGCTTCTTTGGCAATATTAATTGAATTTACCGGATTTAATATCATTGCGGTTGTGATGGGCAGAGTTGACGGCATTTATGCTGCTGCTCATAACCTTATTTGCACACTCACAAGCGTTTCATTTATGATTCCGCTTGCAATATCTAATGCTTGTGCAGTAAAAGTAGGATATTCAAACGGAGCAAAAGATTATATTACATTAAAAAAATACGCTTGTACTGCACTTGGGATATCGATAATATTTATGTTTATTTCCGCAATAATAATCGGTTTAATACCGGAATTTTTAATAAGCATGTTTACGAAGGACATAGCACTGATTAAAGTATGTGTTCCGATTATATATGTTTTATGCGCATTTCAAGTTTTTGACGGAATTCAGGTTACGCTTTCGGGTATTTTTAAAGGTTTAAAGAAAACAAAGATTGTAATGATTGCAAACCTTGTTTCGTACTGGATAATATCCTTTCCGCTAGGATGCGTGCTTGCGTTCAAATTTAACCTTGACCTTTTAGGATTTTGGATTGGTTTGTGTATTTCTTCCATAATATTATGCATAATTATGCTGATATATTTACAGAGAGAGGATGCGGAAAAGTCGAGGGGCAAATGTAAATCAGATTGTACTTAATACTACAAGTTTGGAAGTAAATAGGAAAACGATTTTTCGAACTTGCTTGGTTGTCGGCGTTAAACGTGTCTGCGTGTTTTGCTTCG
>CALYTW010000017.1 GCA_945487905.1 uncultured cyanobacterium | reverse complement strand
TACTATTTTATTAATTTTGTTCATCTAAAACCTCTTTATTATCAGGTTTTATGATATTTACACGTCTTAAAATATAACCGAATCCGGCTAAGCTCATTTTAATACTCAAATCACATATATCAGTCTGAGTTAAACCTATTGAAGCTATTATGTACTCGTTCAGGTTTTCATTGTTTGAAGTAAATAATCTTTCCAATATATGATCTTCAGTTATAGGTCTAAAAACTTCTTTAGACTGTTTTTGAGGATATTCTACTTTTTCCGAAGTAATTGAAGCAATTGCAACCATGTTTTTAGGAGTAATTAATTCAAGAGCTGCGGTATATTCAGTATTAGGCTCTATAAGTAACGGAACACTTAATTTTACATCAAGATCTTTTGCTTCGCCGTACAGCATAGTGGTTGTTTCGTCAAGTACCGAATCCGAATAAACTTTCCATTTGCCATTAACTTTTTTGAGATAATATACACTTTCGGATTTACTGTCCAATTGGCCTGTATAGCTTTTAGAGAGTGCTAAATCAGCATTTGTATATTCCGTAACTTCTACAATTGCCTTGTTATTGCTTATTTTGATATCCTTTATTTTAATACCGTATTTTATGTTGTTGAAACTGTTCCAAATCTCTTTTACAAGTTTTGAATAGATTTCAAGATTAAAACCGTCGGCATTTACATAACCGGAATCATAGGTTGAAATAAATTTATCAAAGTTACCTTGGTTGGCATATTTAATTTGCGAGTTAATAACATTTTTAACAGCTCTCTCAGGAGAATGCCACCCAAAGGCGTTCACTGGCAGTGTGAAGAAAAATAAAATAAATAATACAAAAATTCTTTTCATAAAACGATTATACCCTAAAATAGAGTTTCAATAAATAATGTAAACGGTGTAATATCTGTATTATCAGTTGTAAGAATCTTAAAATGTGTTATAATTATATACAATAAGAGGTTTTGAGAGAATATGGCATCAGTAGAATTGGACAAAGAATTTTTGGAATTATTTTTTAACTTAACAAATGCTAATCCGCCTGAAAACATTGACTTGGCTATAATGAAACGCCAATTAATAAATATTGTGGATACGATGAAAGAACTTAATAAAAATGCAAAAAAACCTTTTTTCAGCAAAGCTTTGGGAATGGAAGAACCGGTTGAAGACGATGCTCCTGCAATATTAGTAGTAGATGACTTAGGGGTTATTACATACCAGTTGAAAGTCTTGCTTTCGAATTTCGATATGGAAGTTGATTGTTCGCATGAAACGTATGATGCTGTAAATAAATTTAAAAACAGAAAATATAAATATGTAGTAATGGACTTATTTATACCAACTGAAAGAGAAGGGTTTATACTTTTGACTGAGCTAAAGAAAATGTCTCTTGCTTTAAATACAAAAACTGTAATTGGTGTAATTACGGCTTCTCCAAGGAAGGAAATTGAACAGCAATGCATGTCAAGAGGTGCTGATTTCTTCCTTGAAAAAAGCAATGATTGGCAAAGTCAGTTGAAAACAACTATGGCAAACTATATTAACGATGGTAAAACAGAGGAAGACTCTTGGTAATAAATAAAAAGTTTTAAAACTGCTCCAGAAATCTCTTGTCGTTGTTAAAGAATAGCCGTATATCGTCTATTGCATATTTTAGCATTGCAAGGCGTTCTACGCCCATACCAAATGCAAAACCTGTATAAACATCCGGATCAATACCAACCCCTCTAAGTACGTTAACATCGACCATTCCGCATCCTAATATTTCCAACCAGCCGGTTCCGCTACAAGTACGACACCCTTTGCCTTGACACATTATGCATTGAACATCAACTTCGGCAGATGGTTCAGTAAACGGGAAAAAACTGCTTCTGAATCTTGTCGGGCGTGAAGCACCAAAATACAACCTGATAAATTCATTTAATACGCCTTTTAGATCGCCGAATGTAATATCCTTATCAACATACAGCCCTTCAATTTGGTGGAAAAAGTTATTTTTTCTTGCATTTATGTTTTCATTTCTGTATACACGCCCCGGAGCAATAATTTTAATCGGAGGTTTTTTGTTTTCCATAATATGAATTTGAGCACCTGAAGTCTGGCTTCTTAAAACTACATTATTTGCAATTGAGGAATAAAATGTATCTTGAACATCTCTCGCAGGATGATCCTTGGGGACATTCAGCATATCAAAATTGTAGTATTCTGTTTCTACTTCAGGAGAAAGAATTGGGTCAGCAACAGAAAAACCTAAATTTTGAAAGATTGTAACTATTTCATTTGTTGTTTGAGTAAGAGGATGAACTTTTCCCATCGGAACTTGTTTCCCGCTTAGAGTAATGTCTATACGGTCTTTTTGGAGTTTTTCATCCATTTCTTTAGAATAAAAAATATCGTGCTTCTCTTTAATTAGAAATTCCAAATCTTCACTAATTTTGTTTGCAAAAGCGCCAACAGTTCTCTTATCTTCGTCGGATAAGTCTTTCAATCCCTTTTTTATATTGTTAAATTCGCCTTTTCTGCTGAGGTATTTAAGACGGATTTCATCTAAATCTGCTATATTTTTTGCGTTTTCAATATCAGCTTTTGCCGAGTTATAAATATTTTCCAACTGTACTTTCATTGTTAATAAATTCTCCCTTTAAGATAATGTTATCTCAACAGGTCTAAAATGTAAATAAAAAAATGCCCTCTGATGTATAAGAGGGCATTTTCTATCAATCAACATTTTACTTAGCTGAAACATTAATAAACGGAACAGAGTTTCCTAGCATATATTGAGGCATTTTACCGTCCCATTTTTGAACTGCTTCATACTGTACTAAGGACTTATTTTGTGCTAATGCCTGCGCTCTTATTGCCATAGAACGGGCTTCAGCTTCTGCTGCGATAACTTTTTGTTTAGCTTCTTCCTGAACCTGAACGGTTTTGTTTTTTGCTTTCAAAGCTTCTTGCTCAGCTGTTACTTTGCTTTCAATAGCTCTTTCAAAGACATCTGAGTAGTTTATTTCGGTCATTTGAAAATCTGTAACATTCAGGTAATTATCTTTCAATTGAAACTGTAATTTTTCAAGAATATCTCCTGTTGCACGTTCTCTGTTTGCAATTAAGTCTTGGGCATTCCATTTGCCTATTATATCTTTTATAGTTCCTTCTACAACAGGAATTAGTATTTTAGACTCATAATCAAGACCAACTTCTTGGAATAATTTGTTTACACTTGACGGTTCAACATTATAGTTTAGAACATAGGTTATTCTTGCCTGTTGAATATCTTTCGTGTAAACTGCGGTGGTTTTTGTATTTCTTTGAGTCTTAACATCCATTGTTCTAAATTTTTGTACAAACGGAAATATTAGCTGTAATCCTTCACCGTAGCTTTCAGGCTGAACTTTACCCATTGTAACTTTTATACCTCTTTCTCCGGGGCCTACCATTACAAACGGATTACACATAATTAAAAATACTACAAGTAAACATAATACCGCAAGCGGCATTCCTAAGAACTTTTTGTCCATTTTTTTCCTTTCTTATTTCAGCCCTATTAAGGCAAGTACTGTATACAAAACTGCAACGGCAAAGACAAATCCTCCGAATATGTAAAGCATTTGTTTTCCGTATTTTTGATATAAATTTTCTCCGCAAATATAGCAGGCAGTAACAATGCAAAGGTTTACAAGCACTATTAAAGCAAGAAATAGCATTAGAATTCTAATAATCATATAAATCCTCTCGTTATTTATATTCTAAATGATTATGCGGATATTAAAATCATTCACAGGGAGTATTCTTAATGAATTCTATAATGTTTTTTGCACACTTTTCCCAACTAAAAAGTTTTGCACGTTCCAGTCCTTTAATTCTGCAATTTTCTCTAAAATTGGAATCAAAATACATTTTTTCGTATGCTAAAATCATTTCTTCATCAGATTTAGGATTGATTCGAATTCCTGCATCTCCAATAACTTCGGGGAGAGATGAAACATTTGAAGTTATAACCGGACATCCGCACTGCATAGCTTCAAGTACGGGAAGTCCGAAGCCTTCATATAGTGACGGGTAAATAAAACAAAGAGCATTGGAATAGTATTTTGCAAGTTCAGATTCTTCGATATAACCTGTAAGTATAATTTTAGAGTTGTCGAAGTTGCTTAGAACAGACTCTAATTCTTTTTTATATTTAGTCCAAATACTTCCCCCCAAAACGAGTTTTAAATCTTCTATATGGTTTTTTTCAATAAATTTAAAAAAGTTTCGAATTCCAAATTCAAGGTTTTTGCGTTTTCCTAACGTACAAAGAGAAAAAACATAATTTATATCTTTTAGGTTTTCCGGCATTTTTGATGTTTTTTTGAAATTTTTATTAGCGCCTAAATATACTGTTTTAATGTGGTTTTGAACAAACGGAAAATATTTAATTACATCATTTTTTGTTGTTTCAGAGTTTGTTAGGTAAAAATCTTTTTCATTTATAGAGTTATAAATTTTGTAATACCAATCTTTCGGACTTTTTGGCATACCGTTTTCCATTATGGGAATTGTGTCGTGTATCATTCTGAATCGCTTTAAATCAGCCGTTTCTATTTCCTTCGACGGTAACGAAAACGGAGAAAAATAAGCATCAAAACCTTTTAGCTGTTCAAGATTTTGTTTTTTTATTCTATAAAAATAAGCATCATAAAATCTGGAAGCTATCAACAATGCGTATCTGATTCTAATCGGAAGCCGATTTGCAAAATAAATAATTTTGCCTGCCAGTCTGTTTGTAAATGAGTGTTCTTGCAGTAATTCAATGTCATTGAAATTATGTTTTAAAACTTCCTTCGCAAAATAATATCTTCTGTAATCGCAATAAAACGAAATTTCAATATCTTCAGCCTTTAAAAATTCTCTGAGTAAATTCAGAGAAACATAATAAACACCTGCTTTATGACCGGAGTTTTCATTCATATAAGATAATTCTGTCACATCAAACAGAAGCTTCACTTCTTAAATCCTCGCAAAAAGTTTTGTACATTATATACGCACATTTATTCCAGCTGAATATTTTAGCTCTTTTAAGTCCTTTGTCTATACACGATTGCCTGAAATCTTTATCAAAATACATTTTATCGTATGCAGAAAGCATTTCCTCATTAGATTTAGGATTAATTTGTATTCCTGCATCTCCTATAACTTCAGGGAGAGATGAAACATTTGAAGTTATAACCGGACACCCGCACTGCATAGCTTCAAGTACAGGCAGTCCAAACCCTTCGTATAGAGAGGGATAAACAAACATCTCAGCCCCTGAATATAGAGCGGAGATATCTTCGTCTTCAATGTATCCGGTTTTAATAAAATACTTTGAACAATTTTTGATATTTTCAATATCTTTAAATGTTTCCCATGATGCGCCGCCAAGAACAAAAACCAAGTCGTCAATATTATTTTTTTGTACAAAATCAGCAAAGTTGTTTATGGCGAACAAAAGATTTTTTCTTGGTTCAAGTGTGCATAGGCAAAAAACATATTTTTTACTTTCGGGAATATTGTATTTTACTTTGGTCGCATTTAGTTTATTCAAATCCGTTTCTCTGTGGAAATTTTCATTTGTTCCGAGATAAGTGACGACAAAGTTTTCATCCCTAAGTGCTTTGTTATGTTCAAGAATATCCGCTTTCGTATTTTTAGATACAGTAAAATATTTGTCAGAAGGGTTAATGCTTTTTATGATATCTTTCATACCTTTGATTTGGTATTCATAGCCTTTATAAAAATCTTTCAACTTTATTGGGATGATATCGTGTACCAACAGATAAGTTTTTACATGTTTATTCTTTTTTATAGCGGGATGTATAGCGTTGCATGGGGAAAAGAAAACATCATAGTCGGTTAAATTTCCAAACTCTGATAAGTACATTGCGTACTTGTAATATAGCCTGAAAGATCTAGCGGCAATATATCGCAGTATTTTTTTTAAAATATTATCTTTTTTGTCTCCTTTAGGAAATTTTTGTTTCAAATCGAATAACAGATTAATATAATTTGAAATAAAAGGGATTGCCATATCTTTTAAATCAATAAAACTACAGTTTTTGGGTATTATACCTAGTTCTTTTAGTTGCTGCATCTCATTAAACATTTGATATTCGTAAAAAATTGTAATATCAAGATTTGTATTTTTAGCAAATTCTCTCAATAAATTCCACGCTACAAAAAAGATTCCGCTTCTGTTTTTGTTCTTGTACAAGTATGAAATCAAAATTCTGCCGTCAAATATTAATTTTATTTTTTTATTTTCCAATTATACCTCCAATATTGAGGACTTTGAGAATATAATACTTTATAAATCGTTTTGGATTTTGTTTAAAAAGATTGTACACTGCGTTGTTTCTTAACTTTGACTTAGGCAATTTACATAAATAAGGTAAGTTTGTCGCAAAATTATCGCATAAAATATTATTCCAAGGTTTAACACCCCCTGCCATGTGAAGTATAACAGGGGATTTATATATTGCATCTAATTCATTTACGGATATATTATAAAAATTTGCTATATCAGAATTATTATATTTTGCTTTTATGGTTGTTAAAAGATTAAATGTCGGCGATAAAAATTTAATATTATCTTCAAAAACTGTGTTAAAGGCATTTTGATCCATAAAATCACTTTCACATTCTTTTGATTTATATTCAATAAGTTTTTGCGTAATATTATCGTCTCTCATTTTTTTTAGATTTAATAACATTACTCCGGAGTTGAAATATCTTTTTAAATTAACTTTTTCTGCTAAACCTGTTTTTACTGCAATCATATCTTCAACTGCAGCTGCGTACACATTACGTACATCCATATTATACAATTCTTTTATATTGTTCAAAACCAGAACATCTCCGTCAATGTATAATATTTTATTCTTGTCTTTGTATATATCCGGAATTATAAATTTTCCCAAAGAGGTTTTTGTCACATATTTATGAGTACTATCAATATCCGGAATTAAGTCGCTAATTTCTTTTATGTCAATTTTTATATTTCTTGTTTCAAGTTTTTTTAGTTCCTTTTTTTTATATTCAGACAGATTATTGGATAAAATATTTATGCAAATATCAATATTTTTTGGCACATTTAAGGTCAATGACTTTATAGCCGTCAAAGTTGGAATTACATAATTACTGTCAGCAATCATACAAATCTCAATCATTGATTCTCCTTAATTTATTCATAACATTTTGCCCGTATAAATTCATTAAGTTCTCAAGTTGTTCGTCATTTCCTCCGTTTTTGTTAAGCGAATACAAATTGTTCTTAAACAGATGACCGGCTAAATCAGTTAACAGTATAAAATTGTAATGGTTTTTAACGACTCTTATTTTTCTTCCTCCGGTTAGTGCCATTATCCAGAACCATATATCATCAGCATTCGGAGCATATTTAAGAAAAACATCTTCACGAAACACTTCTTTTTTAAAGCAATTAGGCGGATATAAAACTCCTCCTGCACCTGTTAAAAAGTTATCAAACCTCGCTGATTCTTTACTGACATGTTTTGTCCAGTTCTCGTAAGGCAGAAGTTTTCCTTCGAAAGTGATAACTCTGTGGGCTCTGTGAACATGGATATCTTCAGGAGACACTATATATGAAAGATAAAGCCTTTTTAACCAATCTTTTCTGTAGTAAATATCATCATCAGCGGTTACAACAATTGAATCGGGAAATTCTTTAAACGCATAAATTGCTTTTGTGTATGATTTAATATCTCTGACAAATCTTACTTCAAGTCCGTTTTTTATAAATTTTGTGATTTCATGAGGCAGGTTTGCCAGATCTTCGGAGTTTTCATCAAGCCATAATATTATCTTGTCAGGTTTAAGAGACTGATTTATTAAAGAATACAGTGTAATTTGAAGTTTGCTAAATCTTTCTCTATAGGAAGTTAGAGATACTATTATGGGAATTTCTCTGGTTGTCTCGCTGTTTAATCCGTTATAATCCCCGAGTCTGTTGATATCGTCATAGATTAGCGGATTAAAATACGGTAATACGTGAAATTTATTTAACATCCGCTTTCCTTTCTAAGATTGTATATTAATACGCTTTCTTTTGGTGTGTTGTTATTAGATTTTTGTGTTTTTAATTTTCCCGCCCATTCAAGTATACTCATTTCTTTTCTGGTAAGAGGTATATTTGAAAGGTCGAAAAAACTCATATAAATCAGCCAAGGAGTATATGTAGTGCTGTCAATTGTGTTTTTTATAAGATTTCCTTTAACATCAATCTTTTTTTGATTTTTGCCCAATAATTTGTAAATTCCCTGTTCAATAAACCTATCAAAAGCTTCTGCTGAATTAAGATTAAAAGTTTCGGTCAGTTCTTTTTTTAACCTGTGGTAACTCATATCATAATTTATATTATCAAGATATTCTTCCTGCATTTTTTTTGTTTCTTCGCTTAATTCAAATCCGAATCGAACAGAAAATTTTAACGCACGGATTATTCTTGTAGGGTCATCAATAAAACTGTTATTGTGTAAAACTCGAATTTGTTTCTTTTCAATGTCAAATTTACCCCCGAACGGATCTGTAATTTCTCCGGTCAGAGTATTTTTTGCCATAGAATTTATTGTAAAATCTCTTCTTTTCAGGTCATCTTTTAAAGGACATCCAATATTGCTGACAATAGGAAGATGGCCGGCTTTAGGATAGGTTTCCGTTCTTGTGGAAGCTATATCAATTTCTTTTTCACGATGCAAGACTCTTACCGTTCCAAAATCCGGATTTCTTTTAATTATATTAAGCTGTTTTTTTTCTGCGAATTCAATAGCGTTCCCCTCACAGCAAAAATCCGTATCAAAACTTGTTGCTCCGAGTATTTCGTCTCTGACAACCCCCCCAACGTAATATAATTTTTTATCTTTTAATTTATCCATTTTTTCTATTGTGTAGTATTGAAGAAACAAGGGAACTCAAAATAAATATTAATCCCAATGAACCTGTTATAACTTCTGGTACTTCAATTCTTGCGGATACAAACATTAATACCGCAAGAATCCCTATTGCCCAGTGTGCGCCATGCTCCAGATATAAAAATTGCTTAAGCGTTTTCTTTTCAACAAGCATAATTGTAAGCGAACGTACAAACATAGCACCGATAAATAAACCTATTGTAATTATTATGATATCTTTGCTAAGTGCAAAAGCGCCTAAAACTCCGTCTAAAGAGAAGGATGCATCAATAAGCTCCAGATACAAAAATCCGATTAATCCCGAGCATTTTATTGTATCTGCCGAAATTTTTAATCTTGCTTCCTGACGCTTTTCAAGCCATCGAGATAAATGCTCAATGGCTAAATATGTTGCAATTCCCGAAAGTCCAGATATTAAAATTCCTTGCCTTTCGATTTCTGGCGAGAACCACAGAAGAACAGCCAGTGCTAAAAATGTTATAAGCGGACTAAAAACTTTAATTTTAGAAAACTTTTTTAAGTTTAATTCAATATTTTTAATCCAAAAAACTTCTTTATCAGGATTTGTAAAATAGTCGGAAAATAACATCAAAAGAAATGCACCGCCAAATGATACAATAGGTGCATGAGTCAAGTCTAAATAATGTTCGTACTGACTGACATCTCTAACCGCCATATTGAACACTTCCCACAGACCTACTCTTGCAAATATCGAAACAACTGCAATCGGGAAAAGAAAACGCATTCCGAATACGGCAATGAGGATGCCCCAAGTTATAAAACGATGCTGCCATTTTGGTGACATTTTTTCAAGCTTCATTGCGTTCACAACTGCGTTGTCAAAGGATAAACTTATTTCCAGTGCTGCAAGAATAAGCGCAATAAAGATACATGTGAGTCCTGTTCCGGCGTGGAAATGCTCTCCCCAAAAATAAGCGGCTACAACACCCAAAAGAGTTACTATATAAGAACCTCCAAAATATTTAAACATTACCTTAGTCTCCCTGAATCTATACACAATTATATAATAAAGGTTAAAAAATCCCAAACCTTGAAGAAATTTTTTATAAATGTTATACTAAACGGGTTAGAGAAGCGAATAGGATATAATAGTGGGTTTATTTGACAGGCTTAAAAACTTTAAGAAGCAGCTGGATAAGGTTGAAACCTCGATATATACGGGCAAACAATCTTTCTTAGAGGTTTATGAGCTTAATTTAAAATTGGAAGCCGAAATTGCTCAAAGGACAAAGGAGCTTGATACTGCAAATCAGCAAATGCTGACATTACAGCATATACTGGATATGATGAATTCTTCAAAACCTTTATCCAGCGTTTTAAATGCAATCGTAACAAGTTTGCAGGGCGAACTGGGGTACCTTCATTCCTGTATAGCCAAAAAAATGATTGACGGTCATGGCGAATATTTGAAAATGATGGCATATTCCGGTTCGATGTTTGAAGCTATATTCAGAAGTACATTTAATTGTGAGCCTTCGGAGAAAAGGTTTATTTATCCTGATCTGAACGAGGTATATGATGCGATTGACAACGATACAATTTATACGTCAAAAGATATAATTAAGCTGGTAAAGAGTACTCTCTACGATGTTTCGGATGAAATTATAAGAAAAGAGCTTAATCGTACCGGAACGAGGTCTTATATTCTTATTCCTTTGACGTACAATCAGTCGCATTTTGGCTCTTTGGTTGTGTTTTCATCAAGGGAAGATGCAACTGAAAATGAGTTAAAGTTTTTAAAGCTGTTTTCAAAGCAGATTGAACTTGCGATTACTATAGCCGGATTATTCCAAACTGTAAAAGAACAGGCTGTTACTGACGGTATGACAGGTTTGTATAACAGAAGGTATTTTGAAGAATTCGTACAGAAGGAAGCTATTCGTTCAAAACGTCAAAATACAAAATTTTCTATAATTGGAATAGATTTAGACTATTTAAAGAAAATTAATGATAAATTTGGACATAATTACGGAGATATGGCAATAAAAGCTATATCGGAAGTCTTAAAAAGCAGTTGCAGAACGATAGATATAGCAGCAAGAATGGGCGGAGAAGAATTTAACGTAATCTTGCCTGGTGTTGATACGCAGGGCGGATTGATTTTTGCGGAACGTATCAGAAAAACCATAGAAAGTATTCCGCTGGAAAAGATTGGTCATATTACAGCAAGTATAGGTGTCGGAACTTATATGGAGCATTCTGATGATATAGATGAATTGGAAGAACTTGTTGACCATGCAATGTACGAATCAAAGAGGGGAGGCAGAAACAGAGTTACGGTTGCCAAACCTGCATCGGAAACTTCTTGGCAGGATGTTGCGATTAATGCTTTTACGGATATTTTGTCAAAACATAGAATTCCTCTTGATAAAAGAACCTCAAACATGTTGAATAAAAAATTGCAGGAAATGAACATTAACAATGATATGCTTTATCAGGTTTCTGATACACTTATATCAACATACAACCCCGACCACATAGCGGGGGTTACCAAGAAAAAGGTTATACTGGCAACCCTTCTGGCAAAACGATTTGAACTTCCGAAAGAGAATATTGACAAACTTAAGATAGCTATATTGCTGTATGATATAGGGAATACAATGCTTCCTAAAGATATTCTTGCAAAAAAGACCCCCTTAAGTGATGAAGAACGTGATTCGATAAAACAGCATCCGCTAATTGCGGCAAGAGAAATATTGAAACCCATAAGCGATATAGGGGATATTATCCCCATAATAGAAAAACATCACGAAAACTGGAACGGAAGCGGTTATCCGGAACATTTATCCGGTGATAATATTCCTATAGAATCACAGATAATCCTTATAGTAGATTCATATTTCGCTCTAATAGAAGACAGACCCTACAGAAAGGCAATGTCAAATCAGGACGCAATTAAGACTATTTTGGTTGAGTCCGGAACAAAATGGAGTGTCGCACTGGCGGATGAGTTTGCTTCTGTTATAAATAACGAGGATTTCAATGATTAATCTTTTAATTTTATATGAATTGAGCAAAAAAGTACTTACAATGTATGGTATATCTGCGAATATCAAGTCAGAGTTTTCTGTTCTAACGACTCCAAGTATTGGTACTATCAAACCTGCATTGAAGAAACTTGAGTTATGCGGTTTTGTATCTGCTCAAAAATTTATGTCCGGCGGGGGCAGACCATCAACCTGTTATGCTATAACAGAGCCTGGAAAAACGGCTTTAAAAAATGAATTGTTGTCTCCATTGCCCGAAAATCCTATTCAATTTTTGGCAAATGCAAGGGTCAGGTTATATTGTGCTGAGATTTTGAGTACAGGAGATTTTCCCGAACTTTTGAAGATGCTCAAACGTAAAACGGAGGCTCTTATGGCAGAGTCAAGACGGCTGGTAGAAGATGACAATATAAAATTTTATCCGAAAATGGTATTTGATAATATAACTTGCGAATACGAGAATTTTTATTCTTTGCTGGAGGGTATAGAGCATGCCTGCAACCGTTAGCGGGGTAATAAAAAATTCTATTGCGGATGAACTGGGTGTAAATAAGGGTGATATTCTTCTGTCTGTTGATGGCAGTGTTCCTCAGGACATGATTGATTATAATTTTCTTTGTAAAGGAGAATTAATAACAGTAGAGATTCAAAAAAACAATGGCGAAATTGAAGAAATTGAGCTTGAAAAGGATTATGATGAGGATTTGGGAATAATATTCGAATCAGCCGTTTTTGATAAAGTAAAACCATGTTTGAATCATTGTATTTTCTGTTTTGTTGATCAACAACCAAAAGGTTTGAGGGATACACTGTATGTTAAAGACGATGATTATCGGCTGTCATATTTGCAGGGAACTTATATTACTACGACAAATTTAACGGAAAATGATAAAGAGCGGATAGCAAAACTTCATTTAGGACCTTTTTATATTTCGGTTCATACAACAAATCCTGAACTTAGGGTTAAAATGCTTAGGAATCCAAATGCATCAAAAATTATGGAAAATTTACAGTGGTTTAATGATAATGATATTCCTTTCCATGCTCAAATTGTTTTGTGTCCTGACTATAACGACGGAAATGAATTGGAGAGAACTTTAAAAGACTTAAGTACATTTAAAGATAACTTACTGTCGGTAGCGATTGTTCCTGTGGGTGTAACTCGGTTCAGGCATGAAAAATTAACAACCGTAACTAAAGAAACTGCTTTAGAGACAATAAAAATTGCAAACAAATACAAAAATGTTTATTGTTCGGATGAGTTCTTTTTAAAAGCAGGCATAAACATACCTGATTATAAGTATTACGGTAAATTTTCCCAGTTAGATGACGGGGTTGGGTCTTTAAGAACTATAATGGATGATTTTGACTCGTATAAATTACCCGAAAAACTTTCAAAAAATCTGCATATTGTTTTTGCGTGTTCGGTTGCAGGAAAGATTGCATTTGAATATATATCCAAAAAACTAAATAAAATTGAAAATTTAAAAGTAGATGTTTGTCCGGTTATATCTGCATATTGGGGCGAGAGTGTTACAGTTGCAGGTTTAATAACATCTGAAGATTTGATAAACACAGTGAAAGATGTTAGCGCAGATTATGTTATAATCCCGTCTATTATGCTGAAGCCATATACTAAACTGTTTCTTGACGGAAAGCCACTGGATTATGTAAAAGAAAAATCAGGACAAAATTTCTTTTTAACAAAGGAAAACTATTCTGTTTGTGAAGTTATAGACTTAATTAAGCAGTATGTATAATAAATATAAGACACTTGGCTAATACATTGTAAAACTTTATCATTATTTAATATTCTTGTATACAGTGGTAATAGAAGAGGAGATTAAGTAATGAGTGCAGTAGCAGAAATTGAGAAAAAAACTATCAGTGTAATTATTATAGAGGACTTTAAGCTTACAAGGGTAGGCTTAAGGTGTGCATTAAATTCAAATGACGATATAGATGTTGTTGCTGAATGTGATAATGCGGAGGAGGGACTTGAATTAATAAAGAGGTATAATCCTGACATCGTACTTATGGATTTGGGGCTTGCCGGCATGAACGGAATAGAGGCAACACTAAAGGTAAAAGAATTTAATAAAGAAATCAAGGTAATTGCCTTAACATCACATGACAGAGAGGAAGAAGTTATCGCAACCCTTTCATCCGGAGCAATGGCATATTGCCTTAAAGACATCGATCCGTTAAAATTAGCGGATGTAATAAGAGACGTGGTTAACGGTGTATGCTGGTTAGATCCACTGGTAGCAAGAAAAGTTCTTGATGCGTTTCCAAAACCGGAAACAATTGGGATACTAAAAGATAAGTCTTCTGACGAAGGCAGAGTTCCGTTAACGGAAAGAGAGTATGAAGTTCTAAAACATCTGGTTGACGGAAAAAGTAATACTGAAATAGCAAAAGAACTTATAGTCAGTGTTCATACAGCAAAGGCGCACGTGTGTTCGATTTTGCAAAAAATGTGTGTAAATGACAGGGTGCAAGCGGCTGTAAAAGCAGTAAAAGAGGGAATGGTATAGCCATTTCCCCTTTTATTCCGCATAAATTAATTTTAAGAATTGATTAAAAGGCTAGCACCGATTACCCCTGCCGTGTTACCAAGTTGAGCGGGGACTATTGTGACAGCCTCTTTTTGTATTGTCATAGCCCGTTTTTGAATAGTTTCTCTAATCGGATCAAAAAGAATATCGCCCGCATCTGCAACTCCTCCTCCGATTATTATTTTTTCAGGATTAAGAAGGTTTACAACGCTTGTAAGTCCGATACCGATATACTCTCCCATAATTCTGAATATTTGTTTTGCAACGGGATCGCCTTCTTTTGCAGCAACGGCAACTATATACGGCGTAATTTCAGGGTTAGCAAGTTCTCTGTATTTTGTGGATTTTCCGCCTCTGATATATTCTTCCGCAAGAGCTACAATGGAAGGCCCAGATGCATAAGCTTCCAAACAGCCTCTGTCTCCGCATCCGCAAAGCGGGCCTCCTTGCATGTTAAGTTTTATATGACCAAGTTCGCCTGCTGCATTAGATGCTCCTCTAACGAGTTTTCCGTTAATAACCAGTCCCGAGCCGATACCGGTTCCTACCGTGATGCAAACCAAATTTTGACATCCGACTCCGGCTCCGTAGTTGAGCTCCCCTAATGCTGCGGTTCTAACATCATTGTCAACTCTTGTGGGAATATTAAACTCTTTTTCCATAATTTCCGCAATAGGAACGTTAACCCACCCCGGAATATTGGGAGCAAGTCTTACGATTCCTTTTTGGCAGTCAATTTGTCCGGGAAATCCAAATCCCATACCTTCTATATTTTTGGACTCAAGTTTTGTTTCTTTAAGCAAGTCTCTAATTGCTTCTTTCATACTGTTAACAGTATGTTCATACCCCATTTCCGCACGTGTGGGTATGGAATTTGAATATACAATTTTTCCTTTGTCGCTAACCAGTGCGATTTTTACATTTGTTCCGCCAACATCAATACCAATTCTGTGAGACATCTTCTTCTCCTTCTAAAATATCAGCCGGATAAAATTTTAACACGAATTTTCTCAAAAATAAACTCAATAAAAATTGGACAAGCGGCTAATACCGAACATGATATTCATTGTGTAGAATAAATTTGATGGAAAATATACAAATATACAATTCTGACGTTGAGCATTTAATACCCGTGATTAGCAGTATATTCAAGTTTTATCCTGATGGTGCTGTTTTTAAAGATATAAATTTGAATTATCTCAGTATTAATAATGTTTATTGTTCTTTTTTCGGTCAAGATAATGACGGATTTATAAACGGAAGAAGCAAAAATTGTTTTTTATCGGAAAGGATTCTTAATCTCATAAAAGATGCAGATAGAGAAGTTTTGCATACATTACAGCCGTTAAATTATGTTATTAATTCGGGAAATAATACCATTTTAAATGTAACGACTTCTCCGATAATTGCTTCGGAAAATTTAATAGGAATCATATCTATTGTAAAGGATATTACACAAGATGAATTTATAAAAGAAAATTTTGTAAAAAAACACTTTAAGCATATAGATGCAGAAAAACAGCTTCAGGTGCAGAGAGAAACTTTTGTTGCTTCGATAGGACACGATTTGAAAAATCCTACTATTGCACAAATAAGGGGGCTAGAGCTTCTTTTAAATGGTGCTTTCGGTAAATTAAATACCGAACAAACAGAGTTATTAAGTATGATACTGGATTCGTGCAGGTATATGAACGGTATGTTGTCATCGCTTTTAGATACATATAAAAATTATAACGGTGTTGTTGAATTAAAATTCAGCGAATTTTCTCTTGCGGAATTGGTAAAAGAGTGTGTTTCGGAAATGCTGTATGTGGCACGGGAAAAATCTGTAGAAATAAGAAACAGCTTTTCGTACAGCGGAGAGATATATGCAGACAGAGTTCAAATCCGCAGAGTAATTATGAATTTGCTGTCAAATGCTATTAAATATGCTTACAAAGAAACTGAGATTCAACTTAATTTAAGTAAGGAAAAAGACAATGTTAATTTTAAATTTATAAACAAAAGTCCCTATATACCTGAGGAAAAACAACAGTGTATATTTGCCAGATATGTTTCATATTCAGGAGAACATAAAGTCGCAGGAACAGGATTGGGTTTATATGCATCAAAAAAGATAATTGAGAGTCATAATGGCAAGATTTATGTAAAAAGTTTTAAGGAGGAAAAGAATATCTTTGGATTCATAATTCCAATAAGGCAAAATAACAGCAACGGTAAAATTTTTCTCTAGGGGTATTGCATTATAGTTGTATTTAATATACAATTAACCTAACGAACTGCTAAAATAAGCTTTTAAATGAGCAAAAATTAATTTAGCAAGCGTGGAGTAGAAGGTAAAAGTACTGTTTTGGCAGCAATGTCATACTTAATGCCGGAGTAGTAAACTTTACCGCAAGAGAAAAGGAAGAAAAAATGAACACAGATCCGATAGCAGATATGCTGACAAGAATCAGAAACGCAAACATCGTTTCACATCCTTCTGTAGAAATGCCTTCATCAAAGTTAAAAGTAGCGTTGGCCAGACTTTTAAAAGAAGAAGGTTATATTTCTAACTATGAGGAAAAAGTTGACGGACATTTCAAAACATTGTCAATCGAGTTGAAGTATGATGAAACAAACAAGCCTGTTATTTCAAACTTAAAAAGAGTTTCAAAACCTGGTTTAAGAAGCTACTGCAAGGCTAAAAATTTGCCGCAGGTATTGGGCGGAATGGGTATAGCAATAGTTTCAACAAGCAAAGGATTGCTGACAGACCGTAAGGCAAGAAAAGAAAACCTCGGCGGCGAAGTTCTTTGCTACATATATTAGTATTAGGCAAACGCAATTGACAGAAAGGTTTGCATACAAATCAAAAAGGAGAAAAATATGTCACGTATAGGAAAAAAACCAATCGAAATACCTTCAGGTGTAGAAGTAAAAATAGAAGGTAATGTGGTAACTGTAAAAGGTTCAAAAGGAACAGAATCTGTTGAATTCAGAAATGAAGTAAAAGTTTCTGTTAAAGATAATCACATTGTTGTAGAACCAAATTCTAATGACAGAAAAACAGGTGCTTTACACGGTCTTTTCAGAACGCTTATTGCAAATGCAGTAAAAGGTGTATCCGAAGGATTTGAAAAGAAACTTGAAATCGTAGGTGTAGGTTACCGTGCAAATATGGAAGGCTCAAACCTCAATATGGCACTGGGTTATTCGCACCCCGTATTGATAGTTCCTCCGGCAGGAATTACTCTAAGCGTAGAAGCAAATACGAAAATTACGGTTAAAGGTTCTAATAAGCAGGCAGTCGGCGATGTAGCAGCGTATATCAGAAGCAAACGTCCTCCTGAAGTATACAAAGGCAAAGGCGTCAAGTATGAAGGCGAATACATCAGACGTAAAGCCGGTAAAGCAGGTAAGAAATAAAGCGTAAGCTAATGAAGTAAAGCAATATTTGATTGCACAGGTGTAAATGTGCAATTCGGTAAAAATTACATGTGAAGGGTTAACAGCCCGTTAAAGCAGTAAAGGAGAAAAGAAAATGATTAAACAAGAAATAAGGAAACCAAGAATACAAAAAAGGCATCAGTCTATAAGAGTTAAAATCTCAGGAACGGGAGAATTTCCGAGATTGGCTGTTTACAGAAGTACAAAACACATTTATGCACAGTTAATAGATGATGAAAAACATGTGACAATAGCATCAGCATCATCTGTCGACAAAGAGTTAAAAGAAAAATTAGCTCATGGCGGTAATATCGAAGCGGCAAAAGTAGTTGGCGAAGCTATTGCCAAGAAGGCTAAATCCGCAGGTATTGAATGTGTTGTATTTGACAGGGGCGGTTTCTTATACCACGGCAGAATCGCAGCATTAGCGGATGCGGCAAGAGAAGCCGGCTTGATGTTCTAATTTTAAAAACTAAAAAACAAAAAAGCGGGATTAGTTGATAATTCCGCTTTTTTGTTTAGTCAATAAATATATCTTCTTCCAATTTGAGACTAAACTTGCTGTCAGCAGGTATTGAAACATGCCCGCCTTTTGAGAAAAATGCCGTTATGGGCGATACAAGCGTATTTGCGCCGAGACAAATTGTGCCGTAAGCAAGCGGAAACGGAGATAATATAAGAGTGGAGCTTCCACTTCCAAGGTTGATTGTTAAGTTCAACATTTTATTAAATAAACTTCTTCCCCAATTTCCTTTTTTCCACATTGTTTTAATATAGGTTCTCTCTCCCTTAATAGTATTAAAAAATATTTTTTTCTCATTTGCCCTTGTTACATAAGCATTTATAGGAATGGTTTGTCCTTTATATGTCATGGAATATACATGAATTGCAACTAAACCTCCGTTGCATGTGATTTGCGGTTGGTGTACTTCAATGACTTCTCCGTTAAATGTTGTCCATGCCGGAATTGTATATCCTTTACCGTTTTGTTGTTTTTTTAGTGTAAATTTAACTGATGAACCTTTTGACTGCCAATCAGAAATAGCCGATGAATTGTAAACCCTAAAAACAGTTCCTTTTTTTATTTTAACATTACCTCCTGTGTACGGAATTGATTTAACAGGCGGCTTTTCATTTGAAGAAGTTTTGATATCGGGCTGTTTTGCCTGAATTGGGGCGTTTAATATTTTGGGCAAATCGGGTAAATTTTCATCAGCATCCATGTTTGTCTGCTTAATGTTTCCATTTTTTGTATTAATTCCTGTATCATTAACGAGTTTGGAATCGTTGTAATTTTTCCTGATTTCATCATCTACAGTTTCATCTAAGTCAAATGCAAACGTCAAACATGGCGAAAGCATGGTAAAAATCAAAAATACAAATGTAAAATTTACGATTAATCTCATATCTACTGCTCATTTAATACCATTATTACAAATTGTAACAAAAATGTTAAAAACTAGCAAAAAAAAAGTTGTTTTGATTTAAGATAAATGTGTAGACAGATGAATTTAGATTGGAAACTATGATGCAAGTTCATACAACGCAAAGTCTAATTACTTTAGCTCAATATCAATCAACCGCATGTGTATCGTCTAAAGAATATAGATTCAATCAGGACAAATTTAAGTTGCGAAGTAGTCAGGCGTACTCTGATGCCTCGAGCTTATCATTTGGCAAAAAGAAGCCTTCTCCAAAGGATTTAAAGAATTTAGGTAAGAAGATAGTAAAGAAAAATGAGAAATCAAAAGTAGGGGATATTAAAGAGAAGGCGGCACCGGAAACCAAAAAGGGTGACAAATTCTTAAATGGAAAATTTTTCGATAAAATGCTGACATTGGCAGAAAACGAACCGGTTATTCAGGCAGCCATGTCAGCATTAATTTGTATAGGACTCAGGCCTATAACAATAATGGCATTGCCTACGAAAAAAGGTAAAGATGACAATATGTATGCAGCATCACATTCAATCTGTTCCGGTGTAATGGGATTAGTTTCTGCTTTAATTATAGCGCAGCCTTTCAAAATGGGTTCAAGCTATATGATGAAGAATATGTACAAAGATTTGGATATCAAGGCGCTTGAAAGATTGAATCCTCATTTGGATCTGAAATCAATAGTTGATGCTAACGGAAATAGAAAACCGATAGAAGAATGGCTTGATAAATCAGGGAATAAATTCTGTAAGGAATTTAAAGATGTTGAAAAAATCCCAATGTTGAAAATGTTTAACGATATATCCGCAGAGTCATTTAAACAGTTTGGAGCAGATGTTGACTGGGTTGCACAAAAAGGAAAATCGTTTAATGAAGTTGTAACGAGAGACGGCAAATCTCTTTATGATGCAATTGATTGGAATAGAGTAGGTATAATTGTTGAACAAGATGGAATAGGCGAAGCAAAACTTCTTATTAAGGATTTGAACAAAGACTATTTGAAAGAAATTATTGCTGATGCAGAAGAAGGTTCTGCTTGGAAGAAACTTAATTTAGAATCTGTATACAAGGATGGTAAAGTTCAAGACTTTAGGTTGTGGAAAGATACTGAAGGTAAACAATGGAAACTTGATTTAGACAATTCTTATATTTCATCCGAGTATGATACAGCTGATTATATACCGAGAATAAGCGGTAAAACAAGAACCGAATCTAACGGAGAAATAAAACATTCAACATATTTCAAAAATGGTAAGGATGGATATTTAGGTACGGAAATTACTCAGGATTTAGTTGACGCAGATAAACGTAATGAAGTCCACGATAAGATTTTGACATGGCTTCCTGATATTGCTACAAGACCACTTGTGGCTACTGCAACAATCGCCTTGATACCTGTTATATTAAAAAATGTATTCCATATGGAAAAATCTAAAAAACCGGAGGAAGTAAAACAATCCGAAGTGGTTAATACGAATGCCGAACGGGCAAAAGATGTAAATAAAGAACAGGTTTCTTTCAAAGGCAGAAATAATGAAAATAATTTAAACATATCTTTTAAAGCAAAGCCGAGTGTCGATTCTAAGAAACAGCTCAGCTTATTTGAAAGATTAATTTCAAAGCCGTTGGCAAAAATATACGGAAAGCCTTTGTATGAATCCGAAACAACAAGTAATATTTCGGAAAAACTATCAAAGATTCCGGGTAAAATGACTACACACATGGCAACAATTGGCTCTTTGTTAACAAGCAGTGTATACATTCAACAAACATTGAACAAAAAAGATTTGGATTCTGACAGAAGAAAAACTCTTGCAATAAATCAGGGCTTATGCTTTATAATTCCGACAATATGTGCATATACAGTTGACAAATTCTTAACTAACTGGATTAAGAAAAATGAGTACAGATATTCAGGTCTGCAAGAAAATAAAATTGCACTTGCAAAGCGTGACGGAAAGAAAGAAGTTGCAGAAATAATACAAAAAGATCTTGGTACAAAACTTAGGGGTGTCAGAATTCTTGCAAGTCTTGCAACATTCACGCTGATATATAGATATGTTACACCTGTAATTATTACTCCGATTGCAAACAGTATCGGAAACAGAATCAGCCAAAAAGACAAGGTTAAAGAGCCGAAGTCTGTAAATAATGTAGATTTTAAAGCGGCAGTAGAAAATTCAGACCAAGAATTGTCTGAAGATAAGCCGGCAGATAAAAGGGCATAAATCCTACAAATTCAGTTTGTAACCTCCGCCGTAGATTGTTTCTATGTACTTTTTACCATTCGAAATTTTATCAATTTTGCTTCTTAAATGACGAATGTGAACTCTAATTGTTTCAATATCATCATCCGGATCGTAGCCCCAAACTTCTTTGAGCAATTTTTGTGAAGATACCATATTTCCGTGATTCTGAAAAAGTATATTAAATATATCAAATTCAATAGGTGTAAGCTTTTGTACTTTATCATCAATTTTAACGCTGTATGATTCAGGGATAAGCGTAATTTCTTTATAAGTTAACAAATCACGAACGGCTAGTGATTTTGGAATCTGATTTGAGCGTTTTAACAAAGCTCTCACTCTTACAATAAGTTCATCAATTTCAAATGGTTTTGTTAAATAATCGTCAACACCAATGTTGAAGCCGTTAACTTTGTCGTTTAATGCTGACAAAGCTGTCAGCATAAGTATCGGAGTATCAGATATTTCAGCACATTGTCTTATTCTTTGAGCTACAGTGAATCCGTCAACTTCCGGCATCATTACATCAAGCACAATAAGTTCCGGAAATTCCTGTTTCGCCAGGGCGAAACCTTCAGTTCCGTTAAAACTTTGTATAACCTCATAGCCGTTAAGTTCAAGATTTATTTTTATAAGTTCGTTAATTGATCTATCATCATCTATAACAAGTATTTTAGCCATTTAACAAGTATTCCTCTGATTCTTGATTTTCGATTTCTTCATCTTCTGAAGGATTTAAAAATTCTGACGGAATTTCTTTGGTAGATATTATTCCATATTCCTTAAGTGCATTTACCTGAGAAAACAGGCTTGGTTTTGATTTGCTGTTTCTTGTAAATCTGTTAACAGTAGTTGTAAATTTTGAGGAAATATCGTTGAATTTTTTTTGTAAATCAACTAAATCATCACAGAACTGTACAAATGTATCATATAGGTTAGAACCTGCTTTAACAATCATTCCGACACTTTCCTGCTGTCGTTTCTGAGCAAGAAGCTGATTTACAAGTCTTATTGCTGTCAAAAGCGATGCCGTTCCCACAATAATTATATTTGATTTGTATGCAAGATTAATAATATCGGCATCTTCATAAATAAGATTTACTGAAGATTCAATAGGCATATACATAAGAACGAAATCAGGCTGAGATAAATCTCCAGCATTCTGGTAATTTTTATTAGCCAAATCCGTAATCCTTTTTTTTACTTCTGTTTTGAATTCGCTTATTTTGGAACTATCCTCAACACAATTAAGATAGCTTTTAAGAGTGACTTTTGAATCTATTATTAAATGCCTGTTGTTGGGTAAATTTACTACGATATCAGGACGTATGGTGTGCATTTCTTCATCCTTAAGGCTTGAAGATGTTGTAACAAACTGCTTGCTATAGTGAACTCCTTCCGTCATACCGCAGGACTGAAGGATTGTATCAAGCAAATCTTCTCCGTAAGCACCTTTAATATTCTGATTTTTTGTAAGTGCTTCAACCAGATTTTTTGCTTCCTGCTGGATAACTTTGTTGTTTTTTTCAAGGTTAGAAAGCTGTTCTCCGAGTTTTGCCGAGTTTTCAATACCTTTATCATTAAAATCTTTTACTTGGTTTCTAAAGTTGTTCAGTTCTTTTGCAAGCGGAGAAAGTTTTTCTTCAAGAGCTTCTCTGTTTTGTTTCCTTAAATCTTCCTGTTCTTTTTTTATAGCTTCGTTTGCAAGCTGGACAAAATCCCGCTTTATAATATCCTGTAATTCTTCTGAGGATTCTGCTTTTGCTTTAAGCTTAATTAGTTCTTCTTTTGCCGATGCCAGTTTACCGGAATATATAAAGAAGGAAATCATACAGGCAAACCCTGCCCCTAAAATAAACGATAAAAAATAAAATGTCATTAATTATCTCCTGTGTGATTTAGCTAAAAATCTTAAGATTTCCACATAGAGCCAAACGATGGTAACCATAAGGCCAAACGCACCGTACCACTCATAATCTTTAGGGAATCTTCTTTGAACACACTGTTCTATAAAATCAAAATCTATAATCAAATTTAATGCCGCAATAACAACAATAACGCCGCTAATGAGCATTCCGGCATTGCTTGTGCTATATAAAATCGGAACCGAATGCCCGAAAAAGTGTCCTATAAAATCAACAATATAGACTGCTAAAATAGAAAGCGTTGCAATAAATATAACACTTCTGAATTTTTCTGTTGCCCTAATAATACCCATTCCGTATAGAGCTAGCATTGCAAATAATGCTGCAAAAGTACCGATAAGCGCCGAGGAAACAATTCCCGGATAAGAAGCTTCGAAAGTTGCAGAAAGTCCGCCCAAAAGTAATCCTTCACATGCCGAATACACTGGAATAAGGTATTTTACTGATTTATAGTGCGAATTTGTACCCATAAAAGAAATCACAATGGCAAGTATAAACCCAACAATTCCTCCGAACCCCATAAGCATATAGGTCATATCTGTATAGCCCAGTGAAAATCTTGACCAGCAAAAATAAGCGGACAGCATAAGAATTAATCCCATAAAACCGGTTATTTGCAAAGTGCCGTTTATAGACATTGTTTCATTAGATACATCCGTGTATACGTTATTTTCATACAAATTTGAATTAAAAACCGGATTTGACATAATATCCCTCCTCTATACAAGGATATTATATCACATAAACATAAAGAACAAAATTGACAAAATTAAATTATATAACGAATTTAACTTTAAGCATTAAGTCAGAAACTCTTTGTTTAAATTCATGATCGATAGGTAAAGTTGTATAGCCATCAATTCTGTTTCGTTCTTCTTGTTCTTCAATCGCTTTTTCCAGCAATGCCAATTTTCTGATTGCAATGTTCATCCTGTATTACCTCTATAGTTCTCCTTATATATATAAAGTAATTTTTTTTATAAAATTTGCGCTATTGTTACAGAATTTTAACAAAAACTTTAGTTTACCCTGATTGGATTTTGTGCTAATCTTTTGGGTATGGAAAAGAGTTGGTACTCAATATTTAAGACATTTTTTAAGGTGGGAACTTTGCTGTTAGGTGGCGGGTATGTTATTTTGCCTCTTTTAACAAGCGAGCTTGTTGAAAAGAAAAAATGGATAACATCAGAAGAGTTATGCGAGTATTATGCACTTGGAGCGTCTTTACCGGGGATTATTGCCGTAAATACTGCAATTTTTACGGGCAGAAAACTGTTGGGAACTGTGGGAGCTTTTGCGGCGACTGTGGGAATGGTTTTACCTGCTTTTCTTGCTATAGTACTTTTGGCTGCTATTTTAAGTGAAATTATTGCAAATTCTTACATTCAGCATATATTTTGGGGTGTCGGAATCGGTGTAATTGTTTTACTTTTTCTTGCTGTAAAAGAAATGTGGAAAAAATCCGTTACAGATAAATTTTCTATGTTGGTTTACGGGGTTTGTTTATTGCTTGCTTTGTGGGGAAAAATCCCGTTGGCTGTAATAATTATCGGTGCGCTTTTTGCAGGTGTGTTTTGGCAAAAAATAAAAGACAGACGCGGAGGAATCAAGTAGATGTTATATTTAAAATTGTTTTTACAATTCTTTCATGTTGGCGTATTCTCGTTTGGCGGCGGGTATGCGACTTTACCGTTTCTGTATGATATAGCTGAAAAATATCATTGGTACAGCGCAAAACAGTTAACTGATATGCTTGCGTTATCTTCAATTACACCGGGTCCTGTCGGAGTTAATGTTGCTACTTTTGCAGGGTATACAACATCGGGAATTTTAGGGGCATTAATTGCAACAACTTCAATTATTTTACCGTCGTTTATTATTGTTACTATTGTATCTAAGGCTTTGGATAAGTTTCGTACCAACAAATATGTAAAAGCTGGGATATCAGCTTTAAAATCAGCAGGCTGTGCGTTATTATCTGCTGTCGGGATAAAGCTTTTATTTACTTCTAACCTGCATTTGTTTGGAACAATTTTACTTATTGCACTTTTAATAATGAGTTTCATAAAAAAGCGTGACCCGTTATTTTATCTTGGGGTATCAGCAGTTGCAGGGCTTGTTATCGGGAGTCTTAATTGGATTGGGGTGTAGTTTGATTATTGCAAGGTTTTACCAATAATTATTATTTACATTACCGTCATCCGGGTTGTCAACCCAGATAACGGTTACTTCCGGCTGTCTGTAAAAAGGATTAAACCAATGACTTTCGTCTGTAAAATCTATTATTGC
>CALYTW010000016.1 GCA_945487905.1 uncultured cyanobacterium | reverse complement strand
ATCAAACCCGATTTTTTCAAGCTCTGCAGACATGTCATTGGCAACAATTTCTTTTAAAACAAATTTATTCATAATTATATTTTATCACACACTTTTTATTGCTTGAAAAGACTAAAAAAATATGTCATAATGATAGTACTTTATATAGGTGTTTATTTTGTTCCTACATTTTTAATAAAAGGGAGAGTAAGCTCTATAGATTGCGAAGTATACCCGCCGATAAAAAATCGCCAGCGAGAAACGGATATTCTAAGGCACTCACCCACCTGCTTTTTCGCAGGTAACAAAATCGCACTTATATAAAGTTTTTATTTGTTAACTTTTATTTTGTTATTTAATGCTTTCCAAACATTCTTTAATTTTGTCCGTTGCATCATATTTTGCAAGATAAGATGCGTTTTGCTTTAGATAATTAAGCTTTGTCGGATTGTTTATTATTGAAATCAAAGCTTCTCTCAGTCTGTTAGGATCAAGTTCTTTGTCCTCAATATACACGCAAGCACCGTTTTCAAGCATATTTTTAGCATTAATTCTTTGATGATTAGCAGCCGCATACGGGTATGGAACAAGAACAGATGCACAACCCGATGCGCAAATTTCGGAAAGACTTAATGAACCTGCTCTTGAAATAACAATATCAGAAGCTTTTAAAACCGAAATCATATCCGAAAAATACGGTTTTAAAAGAACTCCACACTCCTGTTCCCATGCGGGGTAAATATATTTAAGTTTTTCCAAAACTTCGTCATAATTCTTTTTGCCTGTTTGAAAAATTACCTGCAAGTTATAGTCTTGAACCAATTCCTTTAGTATTTCGACTGCAGAATTATTAATTGATTTAGCTCCCTGTGACCCGCCCATTATTGTTAAAGTTGTTTTGTTTCTTAGTCCGAGCGATTTTCTTGCGTTTTCTTTCGAAAGTGTTTTAAAACCTTCTCGAATAGGGTTTCCGGTAACAATTGTTTTTTTATTTTGAATATATCTTTTTGCTTTTTCGAAAGCAAGAGAAACATATTTTGCCCGCTTCGATAATCTTCTTGTTACAAGCCCGGGCATTGCATCACAATCGTGCATCATATAAGGCGTTTTTGTTATAATACATGCAAAAAGCATTGGGGCAGAAACATACCCGCCTGTTGCAAAAACTGCGTTAGGTTTATATTTTTTGATATATTTAATTGAATACAAAATCGCACGTACAAGTCTTATCCCCCAGTAAAAAAACTTCGGGTTAAATTTTCTCGGCATTCCTGAAACTCCTACATGAAGAAACTTGTAGCCGTTTTCTCCTGCAAGCTGAAATTCCATATTTCGTTTGTTGCCGACATAATAAACCTTTGCACCTTCAGCTTTTAATACATCAGCAACCGCAATTGCGGGATAAATGTGTCCGCCTGTTCCGCCTCCCGTGACAAAATAGACTTTGCTATATATTTCTGACATTAGTATTATTCCTTATTCTCTTTATGTTATCTTTTGATATATTTAATAAAATTCCTACCATCCACAATGATACCATAACAGATGAACCTCCGTAACTTATGAACGGCATTGGAACACCTGTTGCGGGAACAAATGAACTTGCCACCCACATATTTAAGAAGCCCTGAAAACAAATTGAAAAAGTTAAGCCCAGAGCAAGTAGCTTTCCGTACATATCCTGACATTTTACGGCTATAATAAAACCTCTTTGAAGCACTATCCAAAAAAGACAAATAATTAATAAACAACCGAGAAACCCGTGTTCTTCGCCAATAACTGCATATATAAAATCTGTATGTGACTCAGGAAGCCATGCAAGTTTTTGTTTCGAGCTTCCGTAGCCCACTCCGTAGAACCCGCCTGAAGCAAATGCTACAAGAGATTGTATTACGTTATATCCCGCACCAAGAGGATCTGCTTCAGGATGAAGCCAAGTTGTTATTCTGGATGATTGATACCCCTTTAAACCCTTTAAAAGAAGCAGAGGAATAAAACATGTTCCGCATAGCAGTATAAATTTTATTGAACCTCCGGAACACAAATATATAACAACCGAAGTCGCCAGCAAAAGGATAAGCATACTCAGATTCGGTTGGATGTATATTAATGCAAGCATAATCAATATCGGAATATAAGCTGTAATTACTTTTGTATGGTCAAATATTTTTGTATTTCTGTAAAATATTCCGGCAAGAAGCATAACTACGGCAGGCTTTGCAAACTCAGACGGCTGAAGGCTCAATGCTCCAAAGTTTATCCATCTTTGAGCGCCATTAACAGTTACACCCGCAATTTTTACCAAAAACAAAAGTATTATTACAAAAATTGCAAACGGAAGTGTGCAGGTCATAAGCTTTTTATAATGAAAATTGGATAAGAATTTCAAACCTATAAACCCTGCAATTACACCTATTAACTGCTGGAAGAAAAATCTTGCCGGATTAACTCCCATTTCAACACATTTCGGAGCGCTTGCGGAAAAGATTGCCATTAATCCGATAACGACAAGAAAAATTACCGCAATCAGCAAAGGTCTGTCAGATTGCATGTTTTGTGAGATGAGCTGTTCGTTGTTGTTATTTTGATAGAACATATTCTTTAAACACTTCTCCTCTGTGTTCGTAACTCTTAAACATATCAAAACTTGCGCAGGCAGGTGAAAGCAATACTACATCAGGTTTTAATGTTATAGCTCTGTCTATCGCATTTTCCATTGTACTCTCTTTTATTATATTGTCAAAACCGTTTTTCCTCAGGTTTTCTTCAAATCTTTCGGTTGCTTCGCCAATTAACAAAACTGTTTTTATGTGTTTGTTAATTGAATTACACATTTCGGTTAAATCGGTGTTTTTGTCACGACCTCCAAGAATCAGCGCCACATCAACATTATTAAACGAATCTATTGCGACAATTGAGGCTTCCGGATTAGTTGCTTTTGAATCGTTGTAGAATGTAATTCCGTTCATTTCTCTAACCTTTTCCAAACGGTGTTCCGGAGCATTGAAAGTTTTTATGCGTGCTCTTATTGTTTCAGTGTCTATATTGCTGAGTTTTGCACATATAATTCCGCACATAATGTTTTGGTAATTGTGATGACCGACCAGAAGGCATTCGCTTGTGTCAATAACAGGTTCTGCTATACCGTTTTCTTTAAAATAAAATGTATTATTTTCTACATAACAGCAGTTTTCATAAGCATTTGTATCGAATCGATATATTTTTGAATTTTTGCACTCAGATGCAAATTCAGAGAGTCTTTTGTCGTTTTCATTAAGCACAACATATTGCGGTGCTTGGTTTCCCAGAAATATTTTTGCCTTAGCCTTGAAATAGTTTTCCAATCCGCCGTGCCAATCTATGTGATCGGGAGTAAAATTTGTCCAAACCGAAATAAACGGCTTGAAGGTTTCTGTCATCTGCACCTGATAAGAGCTTATTTCGCAGACAAGAAAATCGTTATTATCTTTTATTAAATCTGTTGGCGGAACTCCGATATTCCCGCAGAAAGGTGCCTTATATTTTGCTTCTAAAATATGGGAAACAAGAGCTGTTGTTGTTGTCTTTCCATTAGTTCCGGTTATTGCAATAAACGGTGTTTTTGTGTTTTTATAAGCAAATTCAATTTCCGAAATTATCGGAATATTTTTTTCGTTTAATCTTCTGAAGATTTCTGATTTAGGTGGAATGCCGGGGCTTGTAACCGCAAAACTTGAGCCTGAAATAAATTCTTCCGTGTGTCCGTTCGTTTCAATTTTGATTCCTAATGATTTTAAATAATCAATTTGGGGCAAATATTCTTCCTTAGTCGAATTACCTTCTGTTATATAAACATCATAATTTTTTGTAACAGCGTACTTAGCGGCTGCAATACCGCTTTTTGACAATCCTAATATTAAAACTTTCTCTTTCATTTTTTCCTCTCCGATAAATGTATTTTATTCCAAAAAGCTTTTAAATAAAATAGGTAAAATATTATTAAGGTTTTTTAAAATAGACCTTTTGGTCTATTTTTACATTAAAAATTCGACCTTAAGGTTGATGTTGCACTTTGCAATATATAATAAACTACTAGTGTAGATTATAGGGGAAAATATTACCCCAAAGACTTGGTAAGCATATAAAATTTGAGAGAGGTAGAAAAGGTGCAGCTTTCGGGCTTGGACATTACTTTACACAGAATAAGTATGATTGAACGTCGGTTCCAATCATTAGAGACTTATACACAAAAACCGGATACCGATTTTCAAAAAATTCTTAACTCCAAAGTCGAAAATAAAAAGAATTCAACTTCAATTTCGAGGAGCGAAATTAATGATTTGATTTCCAAATATTCGGACAAAAACGGTCTTGATGAAGATTTTGTAAAAGCTGTAATTAATCAGGAATCAGGATTCAACCCGAATGCGACTTCAAAATGCGGAGCGATGGGTTTAATGCAGCTGATGCCTTCTACGGCTGAGGGTTTGGGTGTTAAAAATGCTTATGATGCCGAGCAGAATATTGAAGGCGGGACAAAATACTTAAAAGGCTTAATGGACAGGTTTAACAATGACAAATCGCTAGCACTTGCAGCGTATAATGCAGGTCCGAATGCGGTTAAAAAATACGGCGGCATTCCTCCGTATGCTGAAACACAGAACTATGTAAAAAATATCTTAAGTAAATATGACAAAATGAAAGGAGAAGGCTGATGCTTGTAAGAGGACTTGAATCTGCTGCAAAAGGTATGCTAGCCCTAATGGAACAGCAGGATAATATTGCCAATAACCTTTCAAATGTCAATACGACAGGGTTTAAGCGTGGACAACTCAGGTTTAAAGATATTATGGAATCCGCAGTATATTCACAGCAGGGTTCTATTCTCAGAAATGATGCAGGACGGTATTTGGGCGATTTAAGTATGGGTTCTATGTCCTTAACTTATACTCACGATTTTTCGCAGGGAGCTTTGGAAAAAACAGGAAACAAGTTTGACGTAGCAATTGAGGGAGACGGTTTCTTCAAAATTCGTGACCTCGATGGCAAAGAATCTTATACAAGAAACGGCTCTTTTGTGGTAAACAGCGATGAGTATCTTGTTACAAAACAGGGAGAATACGTTCTTGATGTTAATAACAGAAGAATAAGAATGATTCCTGAAGACTTTGACCCTGAACTTGTCAGAGACAAAATGGAAATCATAATTGGCGAAAGCGGAAATATTGAGATGAATTCTTATACCCAAAAAATTCCTATGCAGACAATCGGTGTATTTGATTTTTCGGATAAAGAGGACTTGTTTGAAATCGGAGATGCAAGATTTGTTCCTCGTGATATACAAAATAATCCCGAATTACGCTCAAGAAAATTCTCAATTCAGCAGGGAATGCTTGAAGGTTCAAACTCCAACGTAATTAGGGAAATGCTTAATACAATAAGCACAACAAGAAACTACGAATCGTTATCAAAAACGGTTAGTACAAACAATGAGCTTTTGAGAACGGCAGTTTCGGTCGGAAGACTTAGAACGTAATGAAACAAAAGTGACCAGACTTTAGGAGAGGATAAAATGTTAAGATCATTAACAACGGCAGCAACAGGCATGATAGCTCAACAAAACTATCTTGATGTTATTGCACACAACGTAGCCAACGTAAATACTACAGGGTTTAAAAAATCGAGAATTGAATTTCAGGATTTGCTTTCTCAGGCACAAAGAACTCCCGGTGCATTAATGAATCAAGGAACATATCAACCTGTTGGTATTGAAATCGGTCTTGGTGTAAAAACGGCGGCAACTACAAGGGTTTTTACTCAAGGTATTGCTATTTCTACAGGAAGACAGCTTGATATAGAAATTGAGGGTGAAGGGTTCTTGCAGGTTATGAAGGAAGACGGTTCGCTTGCATATACTCGTGACGGTTGTTTACAGGTGGATTCTCTCGGTCAATTATGTACAAATGACGGTCTTTTGATTCAGCCGTCCGTTTCAATTCCACGTGATGCAACGGAAATTACAATAACTCAAGACGGTAATATTTCAGTAACGCTTCCGGGGCAGACCCAGCAGTCTATTGTAGGTTCTTTGCAATTGGTTAAGTTCCAAAATCCTTCAGGTTTGTTATCAATCGGTCACAACCTTTACAAAGAAACACAGGCTTCCGGCAATCCGGTGCAAGATACTCCGGGGCAGAACGGATTGGGTCTGATTCAGCAGGGAATGCTTGAAGGTTCTAATATTCAAATCGTTGACGAATTAGTCGGTCTTATTAAAGCCGAACGTGCTTTTGAATCTAATTCAAGGTTGATTAATTCTTCGAACAGTATTCTTCAATTAACAAATAATATGGTATAAAGCATCTAAGCAGTGAGACAGCTAAGGGGAAAGAGTGAGAAAGTTTTTAACAACAATAATACTAATAATCACAGTAAGCGGATTGAGTGCAAATGCTCAAACCGTTACCTCTGCACAGGTAAAAACAGAAGTTGCTAATCTGCTGGTTAATTCTTATAAAAAAATGACAACCGGGGATGTTGAAGTTAAAATTCCTGCCACCCCGTTTGCTAGTATTGAACTTCCTGACGGAAAAGTTACATACAAGATTACTCAAGGAGGAGACAGAATTACTCCGCGTGATATCAAAAGAGTGGATGTTTACGTTAATGATGCATTTGTAAGGACTTTGAACCTTCCTGCACAAACAGCTGTTTATAAAGACGTGCTGGTTGCTTCTGATTTTATAGACAGAGAACAAGTTATAACCAAAGAAACAACCGAAGTAAAAAGAATGGATGTTTCGTATTCATCGGATTATGTTTTGACTGATAAGGTTCTGAATAAAGAAATGTCTGCCAAAAAAGCGTTCAGAAAAGGCGAAGTTATTGACAAAAGGTTTGTAAAAATGCGTCCGGATGTTGCAAGAAACGGGGATGTAAGAATCTTCTTTGTATCAAAAGGCGCTGTTATGGTAACAATAGACGGAACTTCTATGGCAGACGGAATGTGCGGGGATTATGTAAATGTTGAAAACAAAAATTACAAAAAGGTTTACAAAGGGAAAGTAATAGGGGAAAACAGGGTGTTGGTAAATATATAGTATTCCGACAATCGGGGGGAGAAAATGAAAAAGTTATTTACAACAATATTAATACTGACGATTTTTATAAGCTGGACAATTCCGGTTCAGGCTATTCAGGCGAAGGTTCGCATAATGGATATTACCCATATAAAAGGGGTTCGTGATAACCAGCTAGTCGGATACGGTATTGTAGTAGGGCTTCCAGGAACAGGCGATAACTCACGTTCAACTCAGATTACAAACAAGATGATGTTAAGAAACCTTGGTACTGTAATCGAGCAGGAAAACTACATTCAAAAAGGTGCATCAGCTGCTGTTATTGTTACGGCAACAGTTCCGCCATTTTCCAAAAATGGAGATAAAATTGATGTAACGTGTTCGGCTATTGCGGATGCAAAGAGTCTTGAGGGCGGTGTTTTGGTTCAAACCATTCTTAAAGCACCGAACGGAGAGGCGGTTGCTGTAGCTCAAGGCCCTCTTACTGTAGGCGGTATTAATAAAATTGCCGGAGGTTCGTCTGCAAGAACAGCAATAACAACAACAGGTAGAATCCCCGGTGGTGCAATAATCGAGCGTGATATTTATACCGAAATCGGAGATGAAGATTCCATAACTCTTTCCATTGACAAATCGGATTATACTCTTGTTTCAAGAATAGCTCAGGCAATCGAACCTCTTGCACCTGCACATGCAATTGACGGAAGCTCTGTAAGAGTTAAAATTCCGCAAAGATTTATAAATGACAGAGTAACTTTTGTATCTCTGCTCGAAAATTTGGAGGTTTCTCCGACATTGGAAAAAGCAAAAGTTGTAGTTAATGAACGCACAGGAACTGTAGTAATAGGCGCAGATGTAAAACTTCTTCCGGCTGCGGTTGCTCATGGCAACATTACCGTAACGGTTTCGACAAGCAATGAGGTTTCACAGCCCAACAGTTTTGCCAACGGTGCGACGGTAGGATTTGAAAACTCGGAAATAGAAATAAGCAAAGCTCCGGGGAGTCTTGTACAAATGCCGGCCAACAGCAATTTGAACGATTTGGTAACGGCATTAAACGCAATTGGAGTAGCTCCGATTGACTTAATATCAATACTGCAGGCACTTAAAAAATCTGGCAGTCTGCAGGCTGAATTGATTGTAATATAGAAAATAAGAATAATACCAATTTTCAACTTTCCATTTTAAGTTTCAATTAGTGGAGATTGGTAAAAAGTAAAAAAGAAAGTAAATAAAATGGATTTTTCAACACCTACATTAGATTTAATAAAAAACGATTTAAGCAACGCTCGTGTTGTAAACTCGGATCAGGTTTTGTATAACCGAATCAAAGAAGCCGGGGATTCCAAAGCACAATTGAGAAAAGCAGGCGAAGAATTTGAATCAATTTTTATAACAAAAATGCTTTCTCAAATGGATAAAACTGTAGATCGTTCGGGAAGTATTTTCGGAGAAAAATCGCCTTATGTTGATACTTTTAAGTCAATAGTATTTCAGCAGATGGCACACGATATGGCAAGCAACCCGAGGACATCAATCGGACTTGCTGATCAGATTTATAAACAAATGGAGAAATATGTTCAATGAGAGTAGAGCAAAATAACAACGTACAAAGATTTTCGGCGGTTAATGCGTTTAGAACAAATACAAATGTTACGAAACCGCAGGGAAAAAACGAGAATAACATAATTGAAAATACTTCTTCAGGAGTAAAATCCGCTCCTAAAAGTATTCTTGAAAGAGTTGATACGGATGATATTAAAAAATTCGCAGGATATGTCGGCGAAAACAATTTGACAGACGAGGATATAAAATACGGGCTAATATACGGCAGAAGCGTTATTGCCGAATGGCTGTGCTGATGAAATTGGAAAATTGAAAATTATTGAGAGGTAATTAATATGAAAAAAATATTAACAACAATAATGGCAATGCTTGTATTAACAACTATAAGCGTGAAAGCGGAGTCACTTTTTACACTTGGTGCTACACAGTATTATCAAGGTGTTCCTCGTTCACTCTTTGGCGGTGTTCAAGCTCGGCAAATCGGAGATTTGATTTCAATAATTATGAGCGAAAACATTTCTGTTAATGATAACCTTTCATATTCTTCTCAAAAGGAATCCAATACGACTGATAGTTTTACATCTTATTTGAAAAATTGGCTTCACTTATCCTCGCTAAAAAGTTCTGACGGCTATGGCGGTTCAAATAAAGTTGCAAATTCCGCAACTGGTTCTCGTGCAATGGCTTTAGGAGACAAAGTAGCAGTACAGGTTGTACAACAATTACCTAACGGAAACCTTAATGTACAAGGTAAAAAGACAATTGTTAACGGCAATGAAAGAATGGATTTCATTGTAACCGGCGTTGTCGATCCGAGATGGCTTAATGAAAACGGAGAAATTTATTCATACAGAGTTGCTAATCTTCAGTTTGCTCTCTCAGGCAGAGGTGCAATATCCAGAAGCCAGAATGAAGGTATATTCAACAGATTTATTAAGTATCTGTTCTAGTGGTCAATATAACCTTCATAAAAATAAAATATTACAAGTTTAAAATAACAGGGATAAAATATGGATAAAATCGAATTCAAAAAACTTCTTAAAATTATAGATGACGAAATATCTGCTTATGAAGAATTAAAACCGCTTTTTGAAGAAAAGAAGGAGCTTTTAAAGCATTCAAAATCGGGAGATCTCGGAGAACTGGATAACAAAATTATTGCCAAGAATAATGTAATTACAAAATTGAATAAATCCAGACAAAGGATGTCTCTTGAATATTTTAACAAAGACTGTACAATGTCAGATTTAATCGAACTTTTGGGAAATGAAAACGAAGAATACAAAGAGCAATTAACAACAAGAAAGGTTAAGATTTGTAAAATCTTGGACGAGCTTACGTTACTTAATAACCAGAATGTGGAATTACTCAAGCATGGCATTATAATTACTAACAAGATGTTAGAAACAATTATAGATGCGTTTGCTCCACAAGGAAGTAATTACAACGGAGCAGGGAAAACAGATACACATGACTTAGACATGTGGACAGTAAATGAAGAAATATGATGCAGTTGTGCATCTAAAAGAATTCAATTCAGAAAAGTAATGGATTACGAATAGAGGTAAAACATGGTTAGTTTATTTTCATCAATGAATATCGCAGCAGGCGCACTGAAGGTTAATGAATCAGCAATCAGTGTAGTTTCTCACAATGTAGCCAATATGAATACAGAAGGGTATTCAAAACAAAAAGTAAACCTTACAACACGAAACATCTCCGGAACAATAGGTAATAACGTAGAAGCTCAGATTCGGTCTAACGGCGGTGTTATGATTGGAAATGTTATGAGATATAACAACGATTATCTCAATAACTACTACCGTACTCAGGTTTCGGATTTGAATAAATATGAACAAGAACTCGGTAATCTGGGAGATTTGGCAGAAATTTTTGATGACCTTGACGGAGAAGGCATTGACGGTGCATTATCTTCTTTTTATGAAGCTTTAAATAATCTTCAGGAATATCCGGCAAGCTCAACTGCAAGAATTAATTTTATTGAAAGTGCAAAAACATTAACATCTGTTTTAAATTCAAAAAGTTTGCAGTTAGACCAGCTCAATGCTAAGGCGCTCGGAGACGGAAAAACGGAAGACTCTCTTAAAAACTCTCAAATTTACACAAAAATAACTGCTTTTAATGATAAGCTGGCTGAACTGGCAGAAGTTAACAAGGCATTGCAGGTAACTCAAACAGGAACTCTTACCGCTAACAATCTGCTTGACAGACGGGATTCAATCTTAAATGAAATTGCAGAATATGTTGACATTCAAACCAAAGAAGCTTCGAACGGTTCTGTAACGCTTTATGCAGGAGGTATGGAGCTTGTTAAAGGTGCAAGTGTTACGGGCGAGTTGGAAATTCAAACCGCAAATCAATACTGTGTTGATAACGGTATGGTATACCCTGATGATTGGGTTGATGACGAAGGAAATCCTAGAAGTGATTTAGCTGTTATTAATATTGTATGCGAAGGAACAGTAATCGTCGGAGATGCCAACAAAGAAATTACCGGAGGTTCATTAGGAGGACTGCTTCATTCCGGAGATTTGAATGCAGACGGAATGAACCCAGGAAAAGCAAAAGATGCTCTTAATAAAATTGCTAAAGAAATTGCTAATATGTTTAATACATACAACAAAAGAGATGACGCTTTTTACATAAATCCGAATGATACGTCCAAATTGTATTATGAAATCGATGCCAGCGGAAATATCACTAACGGCGGGAATAATGTTGATATATTTTCAACAAAAGCCGGGACAGGAACTACTATCGATGCAAGCAATATTACTGTCAACTCTGATTTATTAACGGATGACGGTTGTTGGAAAATTGCATGTGCATATTTTCAGGATATGGACAAATTTGATGCAAATGCGGTTGGTAACGCACAAAACGTAGGAAATTCGCTTTATGATGCAAACGGTGCGCCAATAGGTTCATTCTTGGGAACAAGAAGCGAAAAACGCTCAAGCCTTAACGGACAGTCGCTTGAAGATTTTTATACAGGGCTTGTTGGTCAAGTTGCGGCAGGCGGAAACAATGCTCAAAACCTTGTTGATACACAAAGCGATATTGTTGATTCGTTATACGCTCAAATAAAATCTAATAACAGTGTAGACTTGAACGAAGAACTTGTTGATTTGGTTAAATATCAGACGGCATATGCTGCTTCGGCAAAGGTGTTCAATGTGGTAAATTCTTGTTTGGATGATTTAATGACATTAGGAAGGTAATAAAAATATGGTTGAAAGGATTTCGACAGCATCAAGATATGCTCAATTAGTAGCAGATATGAAAATTAATGAGTTTAACTTTAACAAGTTAACTGCTCAATTGTCATCTGGTAAAAAATTAACAAGTATTACCGATGACCCGATTGCATCCGTAAATTATGTAAATACAACAAGACAATTAGGGCGTATTGAATCCTATGAGCAAAACGTAAATACTGCATTATCAGAGCTTAATGCGCTGGATGATTTTATGGAGCTTGCAAGGGGTTATCTTCAAACAGCATGGGATAAAGCTGTTCAAGCAAACAGCCAAACATATGGAAACGACTCGTTAGAAGCAATTAAAACCGAAATTGACGAAATTACAAAAACAATGGTAGACTTGGCAAATTCGGAATATGATGATAACTACATTTTTGCAGGAGCAAATACTAAACTGATACCTTATGAAATTGATGAAAACGGTTATGTTAACTACAAGGGAACACCTCAGGACAACCCTGATTATGTAAGACAGACAGAAGTTGCAGACGGAGTTTTTGAAGTTGTAAATACCACGGGGGACAAAGTTTTCGGTTACTTTATTCAGGAAGATGTTACAAGAGACGGGCACGGGGATATTGTTACAAAGAATCCAGATGACAATAAATACTATTATGAAGACGGAACCTTGTATACAGGGGATGGTTCTGACTTAACAACTACGGCTGAAGATAAGGCAGAAGGTGTTTTTGGTGCTTTAAGGCAATTAAGCAATTCTATCCAGAAGGTTTTGGACGGAGATACCGTTAACGGTTATAAGGAAATGAATGAAACTCTTGATATGTTTGCAAATGCTCATAATGATATTTTGAATCAGCAAACAAAATTCGGCGGAATTTATAATCGTATGGAGATGACATCTTCTACTCTTGAGACAACCAATGAGAACTTAACATCTTATATAACAGAGTTGAATTCTATAGACTATGCAACTGCAATTACACAATGGATGTCTGCTCAATATGCTTATCAGGCAAGTCTTCAGGTGGCTGCAGGCTCTATGAACTTAAGTCTGTTGAATTATATATCATAAAACTACAAAGGCTCTTCAAGGAGCGAAGAGCTTTTATAAATTATTTAAAAACAATCTACAAATTTATATACTTACCATTTATATGGATGTTTAAAACATCCTTTTTTCTTTTTATATATTCTGTTGTATTCGAGAATCTGTTTTATTGCTTTTTATGTTTGTTATATAATTTTATTAATACTTGGCAGAGTTAAGAAAGGGAGATACAAATATGTCAAAAAACACAATCACAGTTGACGGTAACTACGCAGCAGCGCATATTGCGTATGCTCTTAGCGAAGTTTCCGCAATCTACCCTATCACGCCTTCTTCTACAATGGGAGAATGGGTTGATGAATGGGCTTCGCAACACAAGAAAAACATTTGGGGCAAAGAAGTAAAAGTTGCAGAAATGCAATCTGAGGCCGGAGCTGCAGGTGCTGTTCACGGTTCGCTCGCAGCAGGGGCATTAACTTCTACATACACTGCTTCGCAAGGTTTATTACTCATGATTCCTGTTATGCACAAGGCAGCGGGTGAAATGTTACCCCACGTTATTCATGTTTCTGCTCGTGCTTTGGCAGCTCAATCATTAGCAATATTCGGCGACCACACAGACGTTATGGGATGCCGTAATACAGGTTATGCAATGTTAGCTGCAAACTCTGTTCAGGAAGAAATGGATATGGCGCTTGTTGCACATCTTTCAACCTACAAGGCTAAAGTTCCGTTTTTGCAGTTCTTCGACGGATTCAGAACTTCACACGAAATTCACAAAATCGAAGAAATTTCTTATGAAGAAATTGCTTCATTGGTTGAACCTCAATACATTGAAGAATTTAAGCAAAGAGGTTTAAGACCGGAAGCACCTGTTTGTAAAGTTGGCGCTCAAAACACAGATGTTTACTTTCAGGGTCGTGAAACAGTTAACAAATACTATGATGCAGTGCCTGATATTGTTCAGGAATATATGGACAAAGTTGCAAAAGTTACGGGCAGACAATATCATCCGTTTGACTATGTCGGTGCGCCTGATGCCACAGACGTAATTGTTGCAATAGGTTCAGGCTGTGAAACAATCGAAGAAACAATTGAATACCTGAATGCCAAGAGAGGTGCTAAGTATGGTTTGGTTAAAGTAAGACTTTACAGACCGTTTGATGTTAAGAGATTTAACGATGCACTTCCGGCTTCTGTTAAGAGAGTTGCAGTTCTTGATAGAACAAAAGAACCCGGTTCAATTGGCGAACCTTTGTTCATGGATGTAGTAGCTGCATTAGCAGGTAAGGATATTAGAGTAATTGGCGGAAGATACGGTTTATCTTCCAAAGAGTTTACTCCTTCAATGGTTTATGCAATCTATAAACATCTTGAAAAAGATGGTTTCCACGGATTTACCGTAGGTATAGAAGATGATGTAACACACAAATCTTTACCGATTGAAGAACACATCGTTACAGAACCGGAAGGAACAACAAACTGCATGTTCTGGGGCTTGGGTTCAGACGGTACGGTTGGTGCAAATAAAAACTCGATTAAGATTATCGGTCAATATACTCAAAAAGATGCTCAAGCATACTTTGCTTATGACTCTAAGAAATCATTCGGAGTAACGGTTTCTCACTTGAGATTTGGCGATAAACCTATCAAATCAACATATTTAATTACCGCACCTGATTTCGTTTCTTGCTCTGCTCACGCATACATTGGCAGATACGATATTCTTAAAGGTATTAAAGAAGGCGGTACATTCCTTCTTAATTCTCCTTGGTCAAAAGAAGAAGCGTTCAGCCACTTAACCCGTGATATGCAGGAAACCATTATCAACAAGAAGGTTAAATTCTATAATGTTGATGCTGAAAAATTAATCAAGGAACAGCCAGGACTTAGAGGTAAAGGTGCAAACACCGTTATGATGGTTGCTTACTTTAAAGTTTCAGGAATTATTCCTTTTGAACAAGCTCTTGAAGGTATGAGAGCCATGACAACTAAGACATTTAAGAAAAAGGGCGATGACGTTGTTAATATGAATCTAGCTCTTATTGATGCAGCAGTTAACGCAACTGAAGAAGTCGTTATTCCTTCATCTCTTGATGGTGTTGCTCACGCAGAAGAAGTTAAGCTTATCCCTGATAATGCCGACGAATTTGCAAAGAAGATTATTGAACCTTCAATGAGACAAAAAGGCGATGACATTCCTGTTTCAGCAATGAGCAACGACGGTGTTATTCCTACGGGAACAGCAAAACTTGAAAAACGAGGCATTGCTCCGAGAGTTCCTAAGTGGAACAGCGCAACTTGTGCCCAGTGCGGAATTTGTGCTTCAGCTTGTCCTCATGCAGCTATCAGAACAAAGTTAATAGAAGAAGCTGATTTAGCAAAAGCTCCCGCAAGCTTTACTACTGTTCAGGCAAGACCAAACGATCACGGCGAACACTTCAAAGTTCAAGTTTACTGTGACGATTGTACAGGTTGCGGTGTTTGTATTGACCAATGTCCGATGTCTAAGATTCCGGGCAAAGAAGTTCTTACTTGGTCTACAATTGAAGCTGAAGCAGCAGCAGGCGAAAGAGAAAATGAAAAATTCTTCAACGAATTGCCTGATAATGTAATGGGTAAAAATTCACCTAAGACGCTTAAGGGTGCAATGCTAAGAACTCCTCTTTTTGAGTTCTCAGGCGCTTGCGCAGGCTGCGGCGAAACTCCTTACGTTAAGCTTGTTTCACAATTGTTCGGTGAAAACGCTATAGTTGCCAATGCTACAGGATGTTCTTCAATTTATTCAGGAACATTCCCGACTATTCCTTATACAACTAATAAGGATGGCAGAGGGCCGGCTTGGGCTAACTCCCTATTCGAAGACAATGCTGAATTTGGTTTTGGTATGAGATTAGCAGTAGATTCTAACAGAGAGCTTTTAAAACTCAATGTAGAAAAAGTTCTAGCTAACCCTGATGCTAAGGTTGATGTAAAGGAAGCATTGGAAAATGCTATGGCTCATTGGGATAATTCAAAAACACCGGAAGCTGTCGAAGCGCAAAATAAAGTAAAAGAAGTTTTGGCTCGTCATAAAGACGACATGTGTCCTACATGTGCTAAAATCAACGAACTTTCCGATTACTTTACCGATAAATCGGTTTGGATTATAGGCGGAGACGGCTGGGCAAATGATATCGGCTACGGTGGTATTGACCATGTTCTTGCTCAGGGTAAGAATGTAAACATCCTAGTTCTTGATACGGAGGTTTACTCGAATACAGGCGGTCAAGCTTCTAAATCAACACCTACCGGTGCTGTTGCCAAGTTTGCTACCGGCGGTAAACCGACATACAAGAAGAATATGGGCTTGATGTCTATGTCTTACGGTTATGTATATGTAGCATCAGTTGCATTGGGTGCTGACAGAAACCAAACACTTAAAGCATTCTTGGAAGCAGAAGCTTATGACGGGCCTTCTATCATATTTGCTTATGCTCCTTGTATAGCTCATGGTATTGATATGTCTAAAACTCAGACAGAACAAAAACGTGCTGTTGAAGCAGGTTACTTCCCGCTATACAGATACAATCCGTCTGCAGAAGTTCCGTTCAGCTGGGATGCTAAAGAGCCTAAGGGTGCTTATCAAGACTTCATCAGAAGTGAAGGCAGATATAAATCACTTCTTAAGACGAATCCTGATGCGGCTGAAGAACTCTATTCACAAGCAGAAAAAGATGCTGCTCAAAGAATGGAAGTCTATAAGGCAGTTGGGGCATTGCTCAAGTAAGCATAAATACTTAAAAAATAAGAGGTGCATGTAGTTTTACTACATGCACCTCTTTATATTGCAGAAAATTTTTTCTATTAATTTCTTCTTCGATTTTTATATTTCCACTGCCCTTTTCCCCTATTACCCACATTTTTTTGCTTCTTTTGTGGTATAATTAGTCTGGTTTGTAATTTCAAGTTTTATAAAAAGAAGGTAACAAGATGAGTTTAAACGTATATTTAGGTATCGATGTCGGCTCCGTTACAACCAAACTTGCACTGGTTAATGAGTCCGGTAAATATATAGATTCTTACATGCTGAAAACTGCAGGAAAGCCAGTCAACGCTGTACAAGAGGGTTTGAGGCATATTCAATCTCAGGCTTTGATTGAATATGCCATACAAGGAGTCGGTACAACAGGTTCAGGAAGAAATCTTGCGGGAGCACTTGTCGGGGCAGATGTCGTTAAAAACGAAATTACGGCACATGCAGTAGCTGCAAGTACAAATATCCCAGGCGTTCAAACCATTCTTGAAATCGGTGGTCAGGATAGCAAAATTATTATACTACGTGACGGTATTGTTACGGACTTTGCAATGAATACGGTCTGTGCGGCAGGTACTGGAAGTTTTTTGGATCATCAGGCACAAAGGTTAAATGTTCCTATTGAGTTGTTTGGAGAAACTGCATTAAAATCCGAAAATCCTGCAAGAATAGCGGGAAGATGCGGAGTGTTTGCGGAGTCGGATTTAATCCATAAACAGCAGTTAGGCTACCCTGTAGAAGATTTGCTGTACGGACTTTGTCAGGCACTTGTCAGAAATTATTTGAGTAATTTGGCTTTAGGCAAAGAACTGTTGCCAACAATATCTTTTCAAGGCGGTGTTGCTACAAATTCCGGCATGGTAAAAGCATTTCAAGAAGCGTTGAATACAAAAATTGTCGTACCTGAAAACCACCAGACCATGGGTGCAATCGGTGCAGCTCTTCTGGCAATGGAAAATCATCAGTACACCGAAGCAGAAACAAAATTCAAAGGCTGGGAAGTCGGGAATATGAACTTCCAATCCATAACCTGTCAATGCACAGGATGTTCAAACAATTGCGAAGTTATTACAATATTGGAAGGCTCAGAACCCGTTGGACATGTGGAAAAAATCGGAGATATAAAAGGCAATATAATCGCTCGCTGGGGTGGAACGTGCGGAAGATGGGATGTGGCATAGGAAATGTCATCCTGAATTTATTTCAGGATCTTATAATGTAACAAATTGGTAAGGTGCTGAAATAAGTTCAGCATGACAGTAAAGGAGTAAATAATGACAATTACACTAAACGGTTTTGAAATAGGGGGTAAAAAGTTAACCGTTCTTGCAGGCCCTTGTGCCGTAGAAACGCTTGATATTATGAGAGAAACGGCGGAAGGTTTAAAAAAGGTCTGTGAAAAACTTGATATAAATTATGTTTTTAAATGCTCTTATGACAAGGCAAACCGTTCTTCAATAAACTCATACAGAGGTTTGGGGATGGAAAAAGGGCTTGAGTATCTTGCAAAAATCAAGCAGGAATTTGATTTGCCGATAGTTACCGATATACACATACCGGAGCAAGCGCCGATTGCAGCAGAAGTTGCAGACATTCTGCAAATTCCGGCATTTTTATGCAGACAGACTGATTTGCTTGTAGCAGCAGCAAAAACAGGAAAAATTGTTAATATAAAGAAGGGTCAATTTCTTGCACCACAACAGATGAAATCTCTTGTCAAAAAGGTTGAAGACAGCGGTAATAGCAAGATTATGCTGACTGACAGAGGGGTAAGTTTCGGATATAACAATCTTGTTTCGGATTTCAGAGCAATTCCTATTATGAAGGAATTTGGTTATCCAGTTGTGTTTGATGCAACACACAGTGTTCAAATGCCAGGTTCAAATGGAGATTCAACAGGCGGAGACAGAAAATTTGTTCCTGTTTTGGCTAATTGTGCAATGGCGGCAGGGGCTGATGTTCTGTTCTTTGAAGTTCATCCAAATCCTGACAAAGCTCTTTGCGACGGCCCTAATATGCTTTTCCTCAAAGATGCTGAAAAAGTGTTCTCAAAGTGCAATGAAATTTTTGAGATAGTTCATAATGCTTAAAAAAGTTCAAAAATCAAAACCTTTAAAAGGCGAAATAACAATTTCTGCTGATAAATCAATTTCTCACAGGGCCGTCATGCTTGCTTCATTGGCAAAAGGCAAGTCAATCATAAAGAATTTTTCAAGCGGTGCGGATTGTTGGTCAACCCTGAATATCTTTAAGCAATTAGGTGTTGGGGTAAATATCATTGACAAAAAAAACATAGAAATTACCTCTGACGGAAAACTTCAAAGGTCAAATATCCCGCTCGATGCAGGAAATTCCGGCACTACAACAAGATTGATTTCCGGAATACTTGCAGGACAAAGTTTTGATTCTGAAATTATCGGAGATGAAAGTCTCTCCAAACGTCCTATGAAAAGGATTATAATACCATTAACCCAAATGGGTGCAAAAATCAATTCTGTAGACGGACATTTACCTTTAACAATTAATGGACAAAAACTGCATGGTATAGTTTACCTGTCGCCGATTGCAAGCGCTCAGGTAAAATCTTGCATTTTGCTTGCAGGTTTGAATGCTGAAGGTCAAACAACGGTAATTGAACCAGCTCCCAGCAGAAATCACACTGAACTCATGCTGAAATATTTGGGCGCTGACATTTTAATTTATAAAAACGAAATAACTCTCTCTCCATCAAATTTGACAGCTAAGGATATTGAAATTACAGGAGATATATCTTCCGCAGCGTTCTTTATAGTTACAGGTCTTATAGTTCCAAATTCTGACTTTATTATTAAAAATGTCGGTATAAACCCAACCAGAACCGGAATTCTTGATATTGTAAATCGTATGGGCGGAGGAGTAAATATTCTTAACAGATGTACCGTTTCAGGCGAAGAATGTGCGGATATAAGGGTTCAATATAACGACTCTTTGAAAGGATGTATTATAGAAGGAAATGACATACCAAGGTTAATAGATGAACTTCCGGTTATTGCCGTACTTGCATCTCAAGCCGATGGGGAAACAATCGTAAAAAATGCCGAAGATTTGAGGAATAAAGAATCTGACAGGATAAAATGTTTAGTTAATGAGCTTAAAAAAATTGGTGTAGATATTCAAGAAACAGCAGACGGATTTATTATTTCAGGCAGGTGCAAATTGAAGGGGAATGCGGAACTCGACTGTTACCACGACCACAGGCTGGCTATGAGTTTTTATGTGGCAGGAATGCTATGTGATGAACCAATCACAATTAACGGATTTGAGTGGACAAATATATCATTTCCGGAGTTTGAAGAACTGATGAGCTCTTTGGAATAAGCGTAAAAAGTACAATTAATAACAAATTTGACATATTAAGATATATTAAACAGATATACATCCCTAAAATTCTGAAAATTGCGGATTTTTTGGAAATTTGTAAAGAGTTGTAACGAAAAACAGAATAAAACTCTTGACTTATTTTTCTGATATGCAATAATATAAATGCACACTTTAAGTGTAGCCGAAACACTAAATAGTAAATAACCCCAAAATCATATAAACTCCTAGATAATAAACACTAATAAAGACCATTAGGATGCAGAAAACGAATCCACTCGACACACACCGGGTGGTTTTTTTTAATTGATTTTAATAATTATTAATAGGAATTGTTAAATTATTTTGTTTATAGTAAAATTGGGTTGGCAGGTAAATATTACAATCAATGTCATGAATATGGTAACGGGACGTGGCGCAGCTTGGTAGCGTACCACCTTGGGGTGGTGGGGGTCGCAGGTTCAAATCCTGTCGTTCCGACCAATTAGAACAAAGACGAGCGTGTTATACGTTCGTCTTTTGTGCTATGTTCAGAGTATTTAACGACATTCTATTTTTTTTTGTGTGTAATATTTGTATAATCAATAGTGTTTTATAACATTAATAATCGTCAAATACTTCTATTGTCTTTTATTCTTCCATTAACGTGTAAGTTTCTTTAATAAAATTATTTAAAATCATTGATTGGCTCATGGATAGATTTATAAACTTGTAAACAATAGCTTTTTCGCTATTAAATATATCCGATTCGTCAGAACGAAGGTATTTTGTATTAGCAGTGAAATTTTCTCCGTTAGGTAATTTTATAGTAACTTCTGTGACGGAAGTCTTATATTCGTCTGAAAGATAAATATCCGAATAAAATTTAAAACCGCCAGAGGAAATATCAGCAGTGACTGTAGCTATTTCAAAACCATCTTTATATTTGATTCTGAAAGGCAAATCAATTTTTAATCTTATATTACGTCTCAGTTCGGAAATATTCCACACATTTGACAATTTTACAAATATAGTTAAATCATTCAATGAGGCAGAACAGTCATTCACGACAACATCAGATTTGAATACAGCATCTTTTGTTTTTACCTCAATAACGGCTTTCGTTTTCGGTTTTGGCTTGTGAAAGTTTGCTCTTAATTCTGTTGACAAAATACATTCTTTGTCGTCTTGAAATCTTACTGAAACAGGATAGCTGTTTATAGAGTTATTGTCATTGTATGTCAAAACAATTTTTACATTTTTTTCTTTTAGTAAATTTTTTTTCATAAATATCCCCTTGTATAAAATATTATACTCTAAAAATATTTTTGCAATAAACTGTGTCATGGGCATGAAAATGGCATGCCTTTATTATATTATTTTGTGCAAAATTCATACAATAGGTTCTAAATCCAGTGTTTTCAATGCATATATGTATATTATACGGTTGAAAACCTTATTAATAAAAACCTTTGCATTTATTTGTTCTTATGTGTATAATAATAGCTGTAATAAGAAAGGAGATTTATTATGAACAAAGAAGAATTAATTTCTGAAATTTCAAAGAAAGCTAAAGTTTCTAAAAAAGAAGCTTCATTAGTTTTGTCAGCAGCTATGGAATCAATCCAAAAATCAGTTAAGAAAGGTAACAAAGTTACTTTAGTTGGTTTTGGTACTTTCTCTTCTAAGAAAAGAGCTGCTAGAATGGGTCGTAACCCTCAAACTGGTAAAGCTATCAAGATTGCAGCTAAGACTGTTCCTTCATTCTCAGCTGGTAAATCTTTCAAAGCTTTGCTTTCTAAGTAAGATTTATTCTTAAGATATATAGCCGGTAACATTTTGTTACCGGCATTTTGTTATAATTGGGGTTTTATGATATTATAATGTATATCACAAATGTATAAATTATTAATTTCATAGGAAGGGATATTATGCCGTTTGAATTTGTACCGCAAAAGATTAAGGATGTTATTTTGGTTAAACCTAAGGTTTTCGGTGATAACAGGGGATTTTTTCTTGAAAGTTATAAAAAAACTGATTTTTATAATAACGGAATTTGCGTAGAGTTTAATCAAGACAATCATTCCCGATCGACAGCACATGTATTGAGAGGACTGCATTATCAGGAAAAACCATACGCTCAAGCAAAATTGGTAAGATGTTCAAGGGGAAGAATATATGATGTTGCGGTTGATATTCGACCTGAATCTGAAACTTTCGGGCAGTATGTAAAAGTTGAATTATCCGAAGAAAATAAGCAGATGCTGTTTATTCCGGAGGGGTTTGCACACGGTTTCGTTGTTCTGTCTGATGAAGCTGAGCTTTTATACAAAGCTTCGGGAGAATATGCACCGCAAGCAGACAGAGGTATTTTGTGGTGCGATAAAGACATTAATATTGATTGGGAAATAGATTTTGAACCTATTCTTTCGGATAAGGATTCGAAACAACCGGCTTTAAAGGAGGCTATAAAATGACAACATTATTAGTAACAGGCGGAGCAGGTTTCATCGGAAGCTGTTTTGTAAGACATGAACTAAAAAAACACCCTGATTACAAAATTATAAACCTTGATGCTCTGACTTATTGCGGAAATATAGAGAACCTTAAGGACATTGAAAACAACAGGAATTATACATTTGTTCACGGAAATATATGTGACAGAGACTTAGTCAGAGAGCTTGTAAGAGAGTCAGACTGCGTGATAAACTTTGCGGCGGAATCGCATGTTGATAATTCGATTAAACACCCTGAAATATTTATTGAAACAAATGTTCAAGGAACTTTAAACCTGCTTCAGGCAAGTAAAGAAATCGGTGTCGAAAGATTCTTGCAGGTTTCAACAGACGAAGTATACGGCACACTAGGTAAAACAGGATATTTTTATGAAACCACGCCGCTTGCACCAAACAGTCCTTATTCAGCATCTAAAGCAAGTGCTGATATGCTGGTCAGAGCCTACAGGGAGACATATTGTCTGCCGACTTTGAATACACGTTGTTCAAATAACTACGGTCCTTATCAATATCCGGAAAAATTAATACCGTTCTTTATTTCACAGCTGTTAAAAGGCGAAAAAGTTCCTGTATATGGCGATGGATTGAATGTTCGTGACTGGTTATATGTGTATGATCATTGCGAAGCCATTGATATTGTTCTTCACAAGGGTAAATTGGGAGAAGTTTATAATATTGGCGGACATAACGAGAAAACCAATATGGAAATTACTCATTTGATACTTGAGGCAATGGGTAAAGATGAATCCTCCATAAAATATGTTGAAGACAGGCTAGGACACGACAGACGTTATGCAATTTCAAATGACAAGATTACTTCAGAGCTTGGCTGGAAACCTTCAATAACTTTTGAAGAAGGAATCAAACTGACAATTGACTGGTATCTGCATAATCAAGAGTGGATGGAGCATGTTGAATCAAAGAAAGTGAGCTTAGTTTAATGAAAATCCTTGTTACCGGAGCAAACGGAATGCTTGGTAAAGACCTTTGTCCGATTCTTCAAGATGAAGGTTATGATGTTATTGAAACTGATAAGCATAATCTTGATATAACCAATCTTGCTCAAGTGACAAAAGTATTAAATGAGGAAAAGCCCGATATTGTTATCCATTGTGCTTCATATACACAGGTTGATAAGGCAGAGGATGAGCCTGATATAACAAGACTGATTAATTCTAAAGGTACGGAAAATATTGCTAAAGTTTGTGCGGAAATTGATTCGACCTTGGTCTATATTTCTACAGACTACGTCTTTGATGGTAAGGGAATTAACGGAGAAAAACGTACAACTCCGTATTTACCGACAGATAAATCAAATCCGTTAAATGTATACGGTTTAACAAAACTTGAGGGCGAAAAGGCTGTCAGAAAATATTGTAAAAAATATTATATTGTCCGTTCAAGCTGGTTATATGGCATTCACGGTAAAAATTTTGTAGAAACGATACTGTCTTTAAAAGATATGCCGGAAATAAAAGTGGTTGACGATCAAGCGGGCTGTCCTACTTGGACAGTTGATTTATCCGAAGGAATTGCAGAGCTGCTGAAAAGCAATGAATACGGGATATATCATATATGCGGAGGGGGGCAAACAAGCTGGTATAACTTTGCCGGAGCAATCTTAACACTTGATGGTGCGAGTGTAAATATAAAACCATGTTCGACAGAAGAATATCCACGCAAAGCAAAAAGACCGCATTATAGCGTTATGGATAATAACGGGAGTTGCAGGGATTGGAAATCTGCATTGAAGGAATACATGCAATTAAGAAATATGGAGGATTAATATGAAAGGAATAGTATTGGCTGGCGGAAGCGGAACAAGATTATATCCAAGCACAATGGTTGTTTCAAAACAACTATTGCCCGTATATGACAAACCTATGGTTTATTACCCGATTTCGGTTTTAATGCTTGCAGGAATAAAAGATATTCTTATTATTTCTACTCCACACGACATACCAAATTTTCAAAAATTACTGGGCGACGGTTCTCAATTCGGGGTTAAATTTTCTTATAAAGTTCAGCCGAGTCCCGACGGCTTGGCACAGGCGTTTATTCTGAGCGAAGAATTTATAGGCAAAGACTCTGTTGCAATGATTTTGGGCGATAATATCTTTTACGGTGCAGGATTTTCGGAGTCACTGTATTCTGCCTCCAAAAGGGCCGATGAAGGCGTTGCAACGATTTTCGGATATTACGTAAAAGATCCTGAAAGATTTGGCGTTGTTGAATTTGACGAAAACGGAAAAGCTCTTTCACTTGAAGAAAAGCCCAAAAGCCCTAAATCAAATTACGCTATTACAGGACTTTATTTTTACGATAACAAAGTCGTTGAATATGCCAAGAACCTTAAGCCTTCTGCAAGAGGAGAATTAGAAATTACGGATTTAAACAAAGTCTATCTTGCAAAAGGTAATCTTCATACGGAAGTTTTGGGTAGAGGCTTTGCATGGCTTGATACAGGTACGCACAATTCTCTGCTTAAAGCAGGCCAATATGTCCAAACAATCGAAGAGAATCAGGGGATTAAAATTGCCTGCCTTGAAGAAGTTGCATACAGAATGGGATTTTTGAGTAAAGAAACAGTACAGGCTGAGGCAGAAAAATACAAAAACAATGAGTATTTTTCGTATGTAAAAAATATGAGATGATTTACTTGTAAGAGCAAGTTTAAAACAACAAAGCGGGCGGAGCCTGAAGGCTCCGCCCTTGTTTAGTATTTTGTCCGAGTGGGTTGGTTTTATGCTGTGATAAACTATTAGGCTTCTAGTAACTTTTCAAGCCGACGTACTTCTTCCTCTGACAAACGCAAACTATCTTTTTGAGCAATTGTTCTTCTTATAATATCGTCAAGTCCATATGGTTTGTTTTTATTTTCAATTATACCAGTCCAACCAACCAGTTCAAGTTCTCTACATGCAAAATGACGACCTTCTCTTGCTTTTACAATATCAAAGAATTCTCTAGATTTATCAGATTTTTCTTTCAAGCTTTGATCAATTTTATCTCCACCTTTAGCAAAGTGATTAAAACATATATCTTCGAGTTGTTCGCCTGTTTGCGCCTTTATTAATTTTTTGACAAATCTACTTTCAATTGCCTCATTTAATTCTGTAGGCGCTTTATTAGTCATACCAAATATATACAGACCTTTTTGAGATCTAAATTCATCTAAATCTCTTTTAAATCGGGTTAGAATAACGTTGTCATGAGGATCTATTGATTTTTGGAAAACTTCATCACATTCATCAAATATTACTATTGTAGGTTGATCAGGATGTTTTTTACTTTCTTCTAGTATCACTTCTTTTGCTTTATTCATATTTTTTTCCAATACACCTTGATAACCACCCTTCATCGCACCCATATCAAATATAAAGGGTTTTACACCCAGTTTTTTACATATTGCAAATACTATAGTTGTCTTACCTGTACCAGGAGGTCCATATAACAAGAAAGCTTGGTTTATTTTATGACAAAATTCTTCATAAGTCTTTGCGTCTTTTATATTATCTACAATCTCATCAACCAATTTTTGTTGATCCTGAGATAGTTTTAACTCTTCAATGCTCTTTTCTTTATCTACATTTTTAAACAATGCTCTCATTTCTTCCTTGCTTTTAACACCCAAATCTCTTTCGGCCTGTGATATATCACCGGAATTTTTTGCTGCTTTTTGGGCTGCTTTCTCTGCCTCTATCTTGTTAAACTGTTTAACATTGAATCTGTGTGAGGCAATCGAGGTTATTGCTATGGTTATAAAGGCTGCTGCCAAGCCAATAGATGCAAGCGTTCCTGCTTTTTGCCATTTATCTTTACGGTCTTGTTTTTGCTGCTGTGACCTAACAAAACTATCATATTGTTGTCTGTCCATTGGCATGCCGACAGGGGGATTATTCGCTTTAAAGCTTACTACGGGTACGGGGTATTGTTTTACACTATTCAAGCCTGACACATTTGACATATTATTTCCTTCCAAAATACTACCTTCTATTATATTAAAAACATTTTGCTCCCAAAAGTTGCTTTTCATGTTACGAAATGTTAACATATAAATTTATAAAACTTTTTTGTGTGTTTTGTATTCAAGGATGAAAGATAGAAATAGAGTGATAAACTCGTCATCCTGAGGGCTTTTCTTTGTTTTGTCAACCTGAGAGCTTTTCTTTTTTTTTGTCATCCTGAGGGAGTGAAACGACCGAAGGATCCCTTTAACTAAAAACTAAAAAATTAACGAGATTCTTCGGGGGTAAATAAAATTTGGCTCCGAATGACGAGAGATGGCTCAGAATGACGGGGAAAACACCCATAATGATGTGCTAAGATTATTGATTACTACCTTTGCCATCCAATATATTTTTCAAATATTCTAGGAGTTTTTCCCAGAAGTTTGCAGAATTATTGTTAAAATCGACAAATTTGGGGTCGTCTTTTCCTATAGAAGCTGCCCATATTTCTTTGCTGTTAATTTCGTCCAATATTTCCTTGTCCGAAATTTGAGCAGAAGTATCATTAACACTTGCACCGAATTTTTTAAGTGCTGATTCTATAACTTCTGTTGTATCTCTTTGTGTACCTTTTTGATTATAAAGAATCTCAGCAATTTGGTTCAATTTGCTTTCATTTTTCAGCAAATCTTTTGCAATCGGATATTGTTTTAAAATGTACTTTATACATGCAAGTTGTTCTTGTTGATTTGGTCTGCCGATTTCAACAACCTTCATTCTGCTAAGAAGTGCAGGGTCAAGTTTTGCACTGTGCGGATTTACGTTTGTTGTAAATATTATGGTCAAATTTGGACAATCTTTTACCAAATCGAGTCCGTTTATTTGTGCGGTTCTGTTTTGTCCGAGGTGTTCGTTATTAACACCCAGACGCTCTACATTGTTAAACAACGCATCACATTCATTAACTATGTACACAAATTCCTGATTAGGATTTTTATCACAAAGTTTTTTCAGATTTTTATAGTCTTTAGTGATATTTACGGCAGTTTCTCCGACCATAATGGAAGAATAATCCGCAAATTGGCGTTCGGCACATTTTGCATCAAGAGCTTTTGCCACAATTTTGCCGGACAAAGTTTTTCCGGTTCCAGGGGCACCGAAGAATACGAAAAATGTTGCTTTGTCTTTTATACCAATATGTTCACGTACTTCTTTTGACTTACTTTTTAAATTCAACTTTTCTTCAATAGCCTGTTTTACTTTTGAATTTACACAATCGTCTTTCCAATCAGGAATCTCATTTCCGTATTTTCTGAAAATCGGTTTTGATGATCCGCCTTTACTCGTGATATATTGAGCAATGGTAAGTCCTGTCATGATTAAGAAAGCACCTGTTATCAAATAATTGGTAATCATGCTCTTTTTTCGTCTGCTTTCTTCGTTTTTTACGGCTTTTTGCTGTTCTTCAACCATTTTGTTAAATTGGTCGGAATAAGGCATGTTTTGCATTGATTGAGCAGCTTCAGTATTTTCTTGTTTAATATTTTCACCATCTGCTCTAAATGAGGGCAGGTATGCGGGCGATAATGATATTTTGTTAACCATAACAACTCCATTTTTCACACATTGGCATTTAGTCTAAAACAAAACATAAATAGAAATTGACTAATTTTTGTTTTTTGTAAAGTTTTGTAAAAATACTGTTTAATTTTCTAAAGAATTTCAAAAAAATGCCGATATATAGAATATAAAGGAAATTTTAAGGAAAGAATTATGGGATTAGCGGCATCACAATCCAGATATTTATTCTTAACAGCTCGCAAAGCGGACTGTGAATATAATATTTCTATAAATTCTATGCGCAAAATGCAATATACAAGAGAAATGTCTCAGCTTTCACAGGAATATAACAGCAGACTCAGCCAGAAAAAAGTGGCTTTTTATGAAAACGGCCAATATAACAAGATTAATTATCAATATTTAATGGGTTACGGAAAAAATTATTTTACGACTTTTAACGGCTCAAAACCGTTAAAAGAAAATCCGTCAATGATACTTGCCGATTACAAAGGTCAGGTTGTGTTGTCTGATGCCTATGCAAATGCAATTATGAATGTTTTGGGAACATCAATGATGAACGCTTACGGCCAAGGTACTACGTTTTCTGAGGACAAGATTCCTGAAATTCTTGCAAATTTGTGTCCTCCTCTGACGGCTGATCACTTCCGCAGCGGGGTTGAATCACACGAATGGTCGGCAACAACCGTGAATGCTTTAACAGGAGACGAAACGGGCTCAACAATAGTTGATACGGCTGACAGTTATAATGATAAAATAGATTCAATTCTTAAGTTTTACTACCCTATTTTTCAGGCAGCTGCTGCCAACGGATGGACTACAGAATATAACGAACAGATTGAAAGCAATGATGATTATATCTCTGATGCAATTACTTCCGGAACATTCCAATTTGAATCCGTAAACGATTACGGACAATATGACGAAAATACTTCTCTGACATATTTTGTAACATCTGGAGATATTGAACTTAGAAATGATTCTGATGCAAGAGAAGAATTGACAGCGTGGTATAACGCTGAAAAAGAAAGAATTTCCGAAGAAGAGACCATGATTGACCTTACGATTGAAGATCTTTCAACCGAACTTGAAGCCATCAAAACAGAAATGCAGTCCGTGCAGTCGTTTATACAAGATGCTACGCAGGTATTTAATTGGTGCGCTAACGGATAAAAATTTTAAACAATAATTATTAAAACAATAAATTTCCTTTTTCCTTTATAAGATAAGGCTTACTTTTCAGTGAGTCTTTTTTTTTATTTAAAGAACTTCATAGAACAAAAATATACAGTTCAGAACACGGTTACTAGCTTGGAGAATTTATTATTAATGAAAATGAACTTGAGAATGTAAGCTTTAAAGAAGCTGTGAAAGCAGCTTTAAATGCATATAGATTTTATAATCCTCAATAGAATTATTCGTCTTCGTCATCTTTTTCCATTGCACGTTTGAGTATATTTTTATCAAGTTTTTTGCTCGAATGTTTCTTGTGCGATTCTTCCATAAGTCTTTCGCTGGGGCGTTTCGATGAAGATTTTTTCTTCTTTTCGGTTTTCGGTTCAAATGAGAAATTCAATTCTTTATACCAAATTCCAAAAAGAATTGAACGCATAGGAAGCGTATATTGAATCATAATTTGTGCAACAGTTGTTGTAACAACCATCATTGCGATATCTTCAGATTTTATTTCCGGCAGTTGAAGATTGGTAAAATACGAATTTATCTCATTCAAAGGTAAAATTTCTGTAAAAGGCAAAACAAGTCCTGCAAAGAATTTGTTAATTCCGATTAAATCAAAAATATGATTTGTAATTTGGGGAATAAATATCCACGTCAGCAAACCTGCAAGTGCCATTAAAAGAAATGTGGAACCAAAATGCCCTTTTATCAGATTAAAACTTTTTTTAAAACAGCCAAAAGGAGAAAGTTCCGGTTCGTATGTAAACACCTGAAAAATCAGAATAAAATAAACTGTCAAAATTATGGCTATAATCCACATAAACGGACAAATTGCAGCTACAGAAAGTATGCCAAAAATAAGCCACAAACCGACAAAACTTGCTGTCCGCCTTTTTATAAGCTCTGTATGTGCATTGAAATCATATACTTTTCCAGACTTTAGCATATTATCAAGCATTGAATTTACCGCCCCATAAGCAACAAGATATTCCCAAAAAGCTTTTGTGAAAATAATAAGACCCGGAACGGCTACAAGTACAGACATAAAAACAAGAGTATCGAAATTGTTAAAAACAGCATACTTATCTATTAAAGAAGGCAGATTTTTTGAATAAAAATATGTACAAAAAAAGATAACAGTCAAACCTGCAATTTGTCCCAAAACCGGAAAAGTCATATATTTAACGAATTTACTAAAATTTGAAAAATAAAGTCCGATTGATTCCGTAAATATTCCGAATGGAGTTTTGTTCTTTTTTGTCATTTATTTGTTTCGCCTCTCGTTGTTTTATAATATAATTCTATTATAAATATTGACAATTTGAGAGAAAAACTGAAAAGCTGTAAAGAAGAAGACTTTTTAAATAAG
>CALYTW010000015.1 GCA_945487905.1 uncultured cyanobacterium | reverse complement strand
GGTATAACGACAATCTTATAATCGCAGACAGAGATAAAGATTCTTTACTTTATAATCTTAATTCAAGATATCTTGATTATTACACAGAAGATAAAAGAATTCATAATCCTATAAATAATAAAGTAGTGGAAGTGAAAATTAATAAAGACGGTTATGTATCATTCCCTAATGAATCCAATGATGTAGCTTTTCAAGTTTGCAAACTTACAATAACAAACGGTTATGAATATATAGAATCTTTACCAAAAAGTTACGATAAAGATAGTTTATCTTTGAATTTTTTATTTACCGGTAATGAAGTTAAATATGCTGATAGTGTAGCAGTTACTAATACCAAACCGAAAACAAGTACTGCTGTACAAAATACATCATCAAATAATTCTATGGATGAATTTTACAAAATTAATAATACTCATACTTCAAGTAATGGTAATAATTCTGATTATGGTGAATTTGGCTCATTTGTAACGGATAAAACACCTCAGAAAACTAAAGAGATAATAAAACAGTCGGTAAAACAGCCGGTAAACAAGCAAACATCTAAACAAAAAAGTAATATAGAAAAATCACAAGATTGGTTTTTTGAATAAGGGGAAGTAATGGTAAAAAAATTTTTATTATATATCCTAATAATATTTTTATTTTCAGCCAATCAAATTATGGCTGAAAATTGGATACCAATTCAAGCAAATAACGGTAAAACAGCAGAATTTGATATCGATAGTTTTGTAATTAACAATAATATAGCTAAATATAAAGTAAAGCAGACTACTATTGATGATGAAAGAACTTTTAATATGGTAACTAATTTAAGTAATAAAACAAGTGCTATATACGATATGTCAATAGTAGATTATACCGGCAAAAGAAAATTTGAAAATTATTCTAATAATCTTAAATACTTGCCAATAAAAGAAGGAAGTCTGAATCAAGCATTATATCGGTTTCTATTGTATTTAAAAGAAAGTAACATAAGTAATATCTCAAATAACAAAGAATTGCAAAAATATATTTCCAAATTACAAAAGAAAATACAACGAAGCTGGCATCCGAATAATGTATTAGGTTATTCACACCCGAAAAAGAAAGCAATAGCATACGTTACTTTAGTTGTTGATAAAAACGGTAATATTGTTAGCAGAAGTTATCAAAATAATACAAATAAAGACAAAGAGTATGAAGATTTTAATGACAATCTAAAAACTGAAATAAGTAAATTTTATACAAAACACAAAACAATAGAACCTTTACCGGCAAGTTTTAAAGGGGATTATGCTGTCTTTGTAATAAAGTATGAATATTTTATACAAGATGAATTGCAGAATAATGTACAATCTGACTGGAATAAGGTCGGTATCGGATATATTGAATGTAACAAAAAATTCTCTGGCACGTATGCAATTTTAAGGTTATTCACACTACCTTTTAAATTCATTTACGGAATTTTTGAAGACTCTTATTATGATGCCTTTGGAAAGTGAATTAAGAATGGAAGTAATATTTGGAATTCTCTTTATAACTGTAATAATTACGTGGTGCGTTTATAACCGTAACAAAGCGGAAGAACGCAGACGAGCAATAGAATTACAAAATCAAAAAATTGACTTTGTAAAATCGCATAGTCAATGTTTATATGCTATAAAAAATCTTAATAAAAACTATGGTTTTAAAGAATTTGATGCTCATCCACGTTATCAAAGAAATTGTAACAGCAAAACTCAGCTTGATAATTTTAATATTGATAATCACATGTTATTAACTATTGAAGATAGTCAAAATTATTTTACCGGAATTGTAAAAGCGGTAAAGTATAACAGACAAAAATATTCTCAATATGAACAACAATACAACTCAACAATAAGAAATATTACATCAAAATGTAATTACAACAGCATTACATCAGGTTCAATTATTGATGTTGATGAATTTAAAACAATAGAGGAAGAAGAATACAAAAAACTTAAAAAGACTGCTATAAGAGATTTTAACATTGAACTTATAGTTTGCTACAGGAGTCCAAGAGGTAGAAACAGTTATAGCAAAACATACAGATTTAATTGTCATGATATAGAACATTATTTAGATGATTTTCATCAAATGCAACAAAATAAGCAATCGGCAGTTTATCAGCGTCAACTTATGACTCCTAAAATGAGATACAACATTCTTAAAAGGGATGGTTTCAAGTGCGTACTTTGCGGTCGTTCACAAAAAGTACACGGAGCAATTTTACATGTAGACCATATAAAGCCGATTTCAAAAGGTGGTAAAACAGAAGAATCAAACCTAAGAACACTTTGTGAAATGTGTAATTTAGGGAAAAGCGATGCATACGACCCATATGGGTTAAATTAAAGGAAGGATTTATATGTCAAGACATAGAAAACCTGATTATACTGATTTTTATCTGATGATTTTAATCATTATAAGTTGTATCGGCATAGTTGTAAAATTCCTTATTGAAGTACATAAACATAATTTATGGAAAGAGTGTTTAATATCTGTTTCATTGTTTTCTTTAATAAATTACATAACTTATCTTTCATTAAATTCAAATATTATAAGTGCAGGTTGTTTTATAGCCGTACTGCTTATTACTTTTATTATCTTTTGTATTTATTGGGCAAAACAGTTTGGATACATTCCATAAATTATGAGGTGAGAAATGACTGTCAATAAAAAAACAATCATTATTGTTATTTTAATCATAATTATTGCTATACCAATAATTATGTATGCTACAACATACCCTTTTAAAGATATTGTAAAACCCCTAATTAGAGATAATGAACACAAGTACAAAGAAGCTGATTATGTCAATGCCTATTGTAAAGGTATAATTGAATATAAACTACCTGACAAAACACGTGTAGATTGTTTATCCGAAGAATATGCAATAGAATTTGACTGGGCAACCAAATGGGCGGAATCAGTCGGACAATCATTGTATTATGCTAAGATGACCGGCAAAAAACCCGCAGTTGCAATTATTATGAAAAAACCGACAGATGAAAGATATATTAAAAGAATTGAAGCTGTAGACAAAAATATTACAATTTTTAGAATTAAAGCATACAAAGAACCCTAAGCAAAAATCTTTACTTAGGGCATTCCTACAACAAAAGGAAGTATAATAAATTTAGTGTTCCGAAGGAAGTAGCAGAGTAAAAATTGTAGGCTCAAAACTACTCAATTCAAGAAAAAATTTATACTTTGTAATTTTTGTATCTGGCTTTGTGGGTAAGTCAATATAAGGAATATTCTGCTTAATAACTGAAATATGGTCTTTGTATTCATTATTAACATAGCCTTCATGGTAAACTTCCATAAATCCGCTGTTATCTGGCTTTATTGCAATTTGTACCACATAAAACGTATCCTCTGTGCGTTTTAAGGTCTTTAAGACTTGTTGCATATATGAAATGACATTATCAACAATCCAATGTGCATTAAAAACTTCCATTAAATCCATAACCCCCTCTGTATATGCTAAGTGCGGGCATGTTTTCCTTTTGTATATCCGTTCACTGCAAAAATTATTAGCATAAATTTCTTCTACTGTATTATAATTTTTCATTTTAAAATCCTTCTTTCTTTTTTGTCCACAAAAAGTACACTTTTTGTGGACTATTACCGAATACGAAAAATCAAAGTTTTTTAGCGGTGATTTTTCAAAAATTTAGTACATGAAATGAACCTAACTTTTTATAGACTGAGCATATTTATAAAATGTGCTTTTTGCTATGTTACACATACTCATAACGTCTTTAACTTTGATTAAACCTTGTTTATATAGTTCATAACACCGTATAAAATCTTTTGGTATTTCAGATGTAGGTCTTCCAAACTTCACACCTCTTGATTTTGCGGATGCTATTCCTTCTGCTTGACGTGTTTTAATATTTTCTCTTTCACGTTCAGCAACATAACCAAGCAATTTTAAAACAATATCAGTAATCAAACGACCCGTTAATCCGTTCTGATTATTGCGAGTATTAAGTATCGGCATATCTAATACTTGAATATCTACACCCATATTAATTATGCTTTCCCATTCTTTACAAATTTCTGTATAATTTCTACCAAAACGGTCTATAGACTTAATTACCAGTTCGTCTGATGCTCTTAATTTAGCTTTCATTTCTGTGTATTTTTCACGACCTATAAAGTTTTTACCCGAAGCTTTTTCTATTACAATTTCATCAATATTTAAGTCTTTAAGTGCGTCTAATTGTCTGTTTATGCACTGGTCTTTACTGCTTATACGGATGTAAGCGAATTTTTTACTCATTTTTTACCTCAATTTTTATGGCTATAACCTTTATTTATAAGGACTTTTAAGGAATACGTGCCTTTAAACATCTTTTAAGGGGAAGGGAGATTGTTCCCCCTATCCTATGAAATACTGAATTTTCTGTATGTGCTTTGCTTTATAAAAGCATTGTATAATTCAAGATATTTCTTTTTAAAAGCAGATGTATTGAAGTTATTGCGTACGATATTTTGGAAACGTACCGTAAAAGCACCGACCTGTAATTCTTCAATTCCGGCTTCATCAAGGACTTTTTTTACAATGGATTCCTTTTCTTCCTTGAGTTCTTTCAATTCTTCCAACTTTGACTCTAAAGCCTTGATAGTTCTGATTTCTTCTTCAAGATTTGTGTTTGTCATAATAATTGTTGTTTTCATGCTTGTATCTCCTTTTGTTTGTATCACTCTTTCATGATGTATCACTATTTCATGAATTTCAAGAGGTCAAGAGTATTTACGACACAAAAATTTACAAAAGAGTGATATATTACAAAACAGTGTTATAATAAAATTAGAGGTGATAATATGACAGATATATATAAACCGTCAGATGAGCAAAAAGAACGCATTAGAAGGCTTGTAAAAGACTTTTTACAAGAACAAAATACATCCGTGTATAAACTTGCTCAAATGTTGGAAGAAACTTATGGTCGTTCCGGCTCTGTTTCAAATTTATTAAATAAATTATCAAGAGCAACATTTAAAATATCAGAACTTATGGATATAGCAGATTTATTCGGCTATGAAATAAAGTTTGTTAAAAAACAAGCGATAGAGGGTCATGAAAATAAGCAAGAAAATTCTTAGATTACTTATACAAAAACTTTCTACCGCTGTTTGTAATTTATGCACCATATTGTTTTTAGCGTAGCATTAATTAATCCACTTAATAACAGCATCGCCTATATATCCTTTTTGCCAAACGTACCACGCATAAGCGATTGCACCTGAATTATAGGTTTCAAAATCCCCATTTTTAGCACAATTTATACGTGAACTTGAAACATATATTACTTTAGGTGGATATTTAGTAAAAAGTTCTTTCCGGCTTTGACTTTCTAAAAACAGAACTTTAAGAAACATGCAAACATAACGACCAGTATCAACCTTATCTATTGCGTGTTTTACAAATTCTACAGCTTTTATATAAGGTGGATTTGTAACAATATCCCCATGATGATAGGGTTCTTTATTTAATAAAAAATCTTCAACATTTCCGTAACCACGATTTATAAGGTCTGTAGCTTTGTGCAATTTACCTTGTTCAGCGATTACTTTTGCTAAATGCCCTTCACCACATGCACACTCCCAAATATTACTTAATTGCGGTTCAACTTCAAGTAATAACTTAACGGCAATCGGGTCAGTTGCATAATAATCCTCTGCTTGTCTTTCATACTTTGAATGATTACTTGCTCCGAGATTTATATATACTGATTCTTTCATATCCTAAATTCCTTATGTTGTACATGAGAGAATTTAGAAATTGATTTTAGAAATTAACATAAAGAGCAGAAAATTCATTATGTAATTATTATGTAATCGTATTAAAAAAATATGAAAAAACTTAAGTGTATTTAAGCGAAAAATTAAAAGGATTAATAGCTAAAAAGATTGTTGCTATTGACGTTTAAATACGTTTATTATATCTTATGTATTGTTAAGAAATCGCCTTCGGGTCGCGGGGGTCGCAAGTTCGAATCTTGTCATCCCGATTTTTTATGCTTAAAATCTGTCTTCCGACATCACTTTCTTTTGAATCTTGTTCAATTGCATTAAAATTGATTATTATTCTATTAACAATTTTCGCTATTATAGCAGTTTAAGTCATTATAAAGCCCCTCTAAATCAAACAATGCGTTCTTTTTATTCTTTCCTTTTTATTCCTTACCTCTGTAAATAGAGCTTTGCAAGCCGGCTCACTGTCACAGAACGAAATATACACATGGGGAAAGTTTGCTTCAAATTACAAAAATTTTACATTTACATTTTATATTTCCAGCATTTTGTAGTATAATTTGAGTGTTAAGGGGTATTAAGATGAGCATCGGATTAATAACAATTTTGGCTATTCTGTTAGCTTTTCTGATTTTAAGAAGCATTATAAGCTTTAGTCTTAAACTTATAGGTATTGGCATTATAGCTGTCGCTATATGCATGACAATATGGATTTGCACTTCTCAGCCTGATATGCATAAGCCTTTTTCTTTGAAAACAATAGAATATCTGTTGAAAATCAACAAAGACGGGTCTGTTACAACTACAAAAAAAGTAACTCAAACTGTCTATAAGGAAGAAGGTATTAAATAATGAAAAAAATTATTTCAGCATATTTGCTTACTGTATTTATATCTTTAAACCCTTGTTTTGCTTTTAGCGAACTCTATTATTTCAAAAATATAAAAACATCTGAAGTAGAACCGCTAGTAAAAAACTCTTTTGATTTATACGGCTATGCCATAAAAAAAGAGAATCCGTATTATGCGGTAAATGAACTCGGGAATGATTATGCAATAGTTATATTACAGCAAAGCGGAGATAATATGTTCTACTATTATCAGGCAGATAAGGGAAATAAACCCAATAAGTCCCTGCTAAAAGCAATTAAACGCAGAAATATTATATACGAACAATCATTTAATACAGGTATTATAGGAGTTTATGACGAAATTGCACAAAGTTTAAAAGCTAATGATGGCAGTCCGATTCAATATTCTTTCAGCGAAGAATCTGAGGTCATTTCAAGACAGCAGGCACGAAACTCTTACGATAATCAAAGGTTATATTCAGGATATGTCGCACAAGTTTCTGCAGGAACAAAGTTTAATGTATATTTGCAAAATGCAATAAATACAGCAACCGCATCCGAAGGAGATACTGTTACAGCCGTAGTGCAAGACGGATTAATGTATAAGAATGATGTAATTATTCCGCAGGGCAGTTTAGTGTACGGAACACTTACCAAAGCCAGAAATGCAACATATGCTTCAATTAACGGACGGGTCGTTATAAAGTTTAATAAAGTTGTTACGCCTGAAAATCAAGTATATGATATAACTGCTGAAACAATAGACTTTACCGTTTCTAACGAAGGCAAAGTCGGAAAGTCCGTAAAAAGTGCTGCCACGACAGCTGTTGTTGGAGCTGCGCTGGGTCTATTATTCGGTTTGCTTTCCGACAACGGACATGCCGGACGCTCTGCTGCTATAGGAGCGGGTATAGGTGCAGGATCATCTCTTGTATATTCTGCTGCCGAAAAAGGTGTGGATGCTGAAATACCTTCATTTACCGAATTGGAATTAACGCTGACAAGTCCTCTCAGTGTTAACATCTCAAGATAAATTTGAACAAATTATAGATATATTTCGTAAAATAAGAAAGGTTGAAAATGACAAATAAAAGATTAATAATTATAGGTTTTTTAATCCTTGGAATTGCATTAATAGGTAAGCTTTTTTGGCTTGCTTTGAAAAATATTAAAGTAGATGACTTTCATAAAGCTGCGATAATTTTTGTAATTGATTCTTCTGCATCTAACCAAAAGATGCTTCCCGAAGAAATAAAATTTACAAAGTCACTTTGCTCAATTCTTGATCCGGAAGATGAAATAAAAATTTTAAAGGTTTCCGAGGATTCTTATTTAATATACGAAGGTTCTCCCAGCAATTCCAGAGGAATAACAAAAGCAGTTGAAGCCTTTACAAAATATGACCCGAAAGACTACGGAACAGCGTACGGCATTGGCTTAAAGAAGGCGTTTGAACATTGTTTAACAATGAAAAAAGAGGGGTATGTTCCGTCTGTAGTAGTTATCGGAGATTTGGAAAACGAGGGAGCTATAGAAAAACAAGTCGATTGGAATACCCTTGCTGACAATGTAAAAGGTATAAAAGAGTATATTCCGGAATTGTCTATGATGTTTGTTTATGCTTCTCCTGACAAATTGGATTTGGTAAAAACAAAACTCAATCCTGTCTTAGGCGAAAAAAAATTAATTATTGCGAACGAAACCGGAACAGATAAAGCAGGCAGAAAATTTTTAGAAGCAATCGGACGATAGGAGTAAATGAATAGGAATAATTGCCCAAACAAATTCTTAAACAAAACTGAAAGGAAGGATATATGGCATTTACAATTACTACTAAACATGGTGAAAAAACTTTTGCTGATAAAGAGCTGGTTAATATCAGCTCACAGGACGGTGCGGATATAAAGCTGGATTTGGGCTTTGATTTTCTTTTAACAATTCAGTTTGATCCAAGAGCTAACAAATGTTCCGTTTTGAATCAATTTAATAATTCCAGATTTTTGTTTAAGGGTAAGCCCATTCCTGCAAAACTTGATGTTGACAGAGTTTGCAAGATTATGGTTGACGGTTCTGATGAATTTATCTCGATTAGAGTTATAGGAGAAACTGTTAATCGGGTAATAACACAGGAAAATATTTCTGAAAGTGATATCAAAGCTATTTACGGTAATGATGTAAATGCTGCCGCAAAACTTATGATAGAAAAACGCAAAGGCGAAATTGAACAGGCAAGAGTTGCTATTATAAAGGATATAGGAGCATCTATTAACAGTATTAAAAGCAAATTTTCAATGAATTCAAAAAGCGGCATATTTTTACATATAGCATTGTTTTTTGCTTCTTTAATCTGTGCATTCGGAGTTTCAAACTATTTAACCGGTTTACCTTTAAGCGAAGCGGGTAATGTTATTCAAATGCCTGCAAATATGAAGCTTATATTTATATATGCTCTTATTGTATACGGCATCGGTTTGATATTAAAACAAGGGATTTTCTTATATTTGCAAAACAAGCTGGGAGAAGGAACAAATGTTTCAGCTCTGGCTGAAAAATTTATGATTTCTCTTTCGCTTATTGCCTATGCTTCAATTTATTTGATTAATGTTCTATATTATATATCTCCAAAATCATTCCCCGTTTTTGCGGTTTTGATTTCTATTTTCTTTGTCGGAATTGCAATGGTTTTAGCACTTGCATGCGGGTATTACAAAAACAGCAGTACCGAACTTCAAAAAGATCTTGATACTTATGAATACAGAGAAGATTTGGAAAAAGTTATTAAAGAATATCAGCAATGGATAGAGCGTTTTGCAAATACTATGAGCAAAACAAAGATTCAAAATATTAAAGATAAGCAATTCGGACTCCAGATTAAGTCATTAGGAGAAATTCTTTTGGGCATAGTAACAGCACCATTTTTGGCATATGGAGTTTCAAACACTCTGGCAATGTGTTTCCCTGAAGCTGCAGGATGGGTAAGAATTTCAGGATTAAGATTAAGTCCTGTATTTTTAGTTCTTGCAACTTTCTTGATTATATTTGCGTTCTTTAACTTTGTAAACGGATTTTTGTGCAGTAAAAAAATTCAAGCCTCTAACGTAATTAAAAATGACGGTTTCAGCAATTATATACAGCACGGTGTTGAAATATACGGGCTGGAAGGTATAAGAAAACTGGATAAAGAAATGCGCCGGTCATTTTTAATAGGTTTGTGTATAATTTTTATTGAATTTTCAATGAACGCATCATACTTTATGGGCGAAATCGGAGGAGATTTGGGAGGTTTGATTTTGAGTATGCTTGCTGCACTTGTACCAACAGCACTCTTGATTGCTGAAACATTCATGCTTAGCCAAACAAGGTTTGAAAACTTCGCTTGCGACGAATTGGTGGCAAAAATAGGATAGAAAATCTATGTTCTTGATAATTGACCTTTGCGCTCGATAGGAGAAGGTGGCTGTATGTCGGATGAGGGTGCTAAATGAGATTTTTTTTACAAATAATATCAATACTAGTAATTATTTTGACTATCAGTATTTGCGCAATAAAGCCTGATATGCACAAAACATTGCTGATTTACAATTCCGATTATAAACTTATTCCTGAAACCATAGAAATAATGGCAAAGGAAGATATAAAAATTGCAGAAGCACCGATTGCACCTGAGGCTGAAACTATAAAAAAGGAAGTTAACACGGTTAGCGAGAATAAGACAGTAAAGAAATCAAACACGAATACTGTTCAAGACAAAACAGCTGTAAAACAGCCTAAACAACCTGCGTTTCAGACAACCGAGCCTGTATCTGTTAATACTGTAAAACAAGAAACAGTTAAACAAGCTTTTGCAAAGGTTGAGAAAAAAAACACAACACAACCTGTCAAACAAAAAGCAGTAGCAGAAAACGCTACTAAAATTATCCCCCTTACCTCCCAGCAGGAAGAAATTGCGTGGAATGTATGGCGTTCAAATTTGCAAAACAAAATTATGCAGGATGCAAAACTCCCGATTCTTCCATACGGAATCGTTTTTAAGTTTTCCTTTACGGTCGATAAATACGGGAAAGTATCAAATGTTTATGTATATTCAACAAATCAGACTTATACTCCTTACGCAGTACAATATATAGCACCAGTAATTCGCAGTTATCAGGGCAAGTCAGTTCTCGATTTTCCTGAAGGTTCTACAAGAACCGTTACTGAAGTTAAAGGCGGATGGAAAATCTCCGGAAACGAACGATACAGCACCCCACAAGACTATAATGACGTAGAAAAAATTATAAGATAGAGTTTCGTGCTATAATACAATATGTTGATTGATTAGGAAGAATAGACTATGTATAAATGTACAGAATGCGGATTAGAATATGAACACAAGCCCGAGTATTGCGACTGCGGAAATAACGAGTTTGTGTTAACAGCAATTGATAAGAAAGAAGAACCTGTTAATAGTACGAAAATCGAAGAAACCGTACAAAAAACACTTCAATATGAATATAAATCTGAAGAAACATTACCGGATAAACGCACCGAGTTTCCGTTTAATGCTGTTTCACTTAGCATATTTTTAATTTGTTTAATTATGTCTTTTTTTATAGTATTTCTCTGGAATCCAAAAATCGGCATAGAAAACCCGCCGAACAAGACTGCTGAAATTACGGAAAATTCAAAAACAATTCCGGCTATTGATAAGTTATGGAAAGAAAATACAATAAAACAAATAGAACAAAGACCTGTTCAGCCGGAACCTGCGAAACAGACTCCGGCAGTGATTAAGCCTTTAGCAAAAAAAACAACAACAGTTCCTCTAAAAAAAGTATCAACACTGATAACAAAAAAACAAGTAAAACAAACAACTTTACAGCCAAAAACCACCGTTCAAACTGTACAAAATACACTTTCTCAAGCTGAAATAGAAGCTCAAAAAGCAATTGAAAAAGCAAAAAAAGAAACAGAAGCAAAACAAAAAGCTGAAGCAGAGGCTATGCAGGCTGCAGAAATGGCAAAAAGAGCCGTTTTAGTGAAACGAGAATTGACAAATTACAAAATCAGTCTGCGCAACACCATTGCAAAAAGAATAGATTTTACAAAGGTTATAGGAGACGGAATCTGTATCATTTCATTTAAACTGGATTCAAACGGCAGATTAATAGACAGAGCGTTTGCAAAACAGTCTGAAAATTTAACCCTAAATAATGCTGTCTATAAAGCGGTAATGGCAACCCCGAGTTTTACTCCGCCTCCTTCAGGATATAAAAACGAAACTTTAAGATTAAATATAAACTTTAACAACGGTAACTTTTCAATAACACTTGAATAAGGGCTGTTATTTCAATACATCCTTTTATATATTTTGTTAAATTAGTGGATTTCAATTATTTATGCAGTTCTTTCTCTTTTGGTTACAATAAAAGAGAAAGGAATAATGTTTTCATAAAACAAAATATATAACCTCTCTTACTTTGAATTTTGAAGCAAGTTCAAAACAAAATCTAACGCACCCTGCTGTTCTTTAAAAACTTTAGCACACGATTCCGAAGCTTTATTATAAAAATCACTATCCGTCATTAGCTTATCAGCAATATCAAATAATTCATTTCTGTCACTCACTACAAAACCCGCACCAGCATTTTTAACAATCCCATAAATATCCTTAAAATTGTGAATTGAAGGACCTGAAATTACCGGTTTTCCAAACACAATTGCTTCAAGGGGATTATGCCCGCCCGTATTATTAAAACTCCCGCCTATAAAAGCTAAATCAGCAAATGCGTACATTTTACCCAATTCGCCCAAGGTATCAAGTATCAATACATCAAAATCATTAAAATCGGATTTACCCTCTGAACGCATTGAATATTTATAACCAAACGCATCTGCCAGAGCTTTTACTTCTTCAACTCTGGTTAAATGACGAGGTGCAATTATCAATTTCATATCAGAAGATTTTTCCCTCAACTTTCGATAACACAAAAGAGCGATTTCATCCTCGCCCGAATGAGTTGAACCTGCCAAAAATACCCTTGATCCGGATTTATCAAATTCAAAATCTACCTTCGGTTTTGTAATATCAAACTTCAAATTATTCATTCTTTTTGTTGTTTTCGGATTAGCGCCAAGCTTTAAAAATTTGTTATTATCCTCATCACTTTGAGTATAAATTCCGTTATAAAAACTTAAAAAATACTTAAAAATAAACCTGAACATGTGATATGACTTGAACGTGCTATCAGAAATTCTGCCGTTAATAATATATATATTTACCCCTCTTTTTTGACATTCCATTGCAAAATTCGGCCAAATTTCAGTTTCTGCAATAAAAACAGTTTTTGGATTAATTTTATCCATAAACTTTTTAATTACCAAAGGAAAATCTGCAGGAAAATATGTTATTAAATCAGCAGTTTCTCCAAGTTTTTTCTTTGCCAAATCCTGTCCTGTATGAGTCCCTGTTGTTACAACAATTTTTCTTTCCGGAAACTCATTTCTTGTTCTTTTAACAAGGTTCTCTATTGCATTAATTTCACCGACAGAAACAGCATGAAACATTATTACATTGTCATCGTCTAAAAATTTTTCTTCAGGTAATATCCCGTACTTCCTTTCTACAGCTTCTTTTGGATAGTTCTTTCTCCTTAAAACATACGACATTACAGGTTTTACCAAAAAAAACGATATATTACATAAAAATTCAAACATAAATATCCCCCGATTCTCTGTAAATTATATCATTTTCAAGTGTGAATTTTTGTAACAAATTCTTTAAAAAAGCTAAAGATTTTCAATGGAAATGTCGTATAGCATGATGTACAAAGGAAAAGGAAAAAGAAAATGAGTGATTTAAGCGGATTAAACAACTTATTTGGAAGTATTACATCTAAGCAGGGGCGACAGATAAACTTTAACTCTATCGACTCAAACAGAGACGGAATAATTTCTCAGAATGAATTTAATCAGGCTAAAAACAGATACAATGTCACTGTTGATTTTTCATTCTTAGATACTAATAATGACGGTAAAATTTCTGAAGAAGAATACGGTCAATTACAGCAAAATAAAGAATTGCAAACTGTTGTTAACTCTTTGAAATCATCAATTTCAGCTGATTTTTCAGGTATAGATTCAGCCGTTATTCCTGATGTAATAGCAAAAATAAGAGAATTCGCCATATCCTACGCTTCTGATAATTCAGGCGTGGAAAATATGGTTGAACTATTCAGAACAGAGCTTCAAACATTTTACGAAGATTTAAAAACTAGTGATGAATTTGCAAACAGACCAAGTATGGTACTTTCACGCGCCTTGGATAAATCATATAAAGAAATTACAGACAACCACCCGAATCTTGATAAAAAATTAAGCAAAAAGGTGTTTGATAAACTTGAATCGATTGGCGAAGCTTATGTTAAAGCACACATAAATGATTTGCAGGAAGAAAATTTAATCAACTATCTTGTAACATACATGAATACCTCAGATGCAGATAAGCTATCCGATTCAGCATCAGCCTTTTTAGGCAAAGCTGACAGCTACGGGGAAATGATAGACAAATATGAACTCAAAAATCTAAAAAATGATGCGAAAGCATTTTTAACCGATGCCGTAAATCAGGGTGTTGTTATTTCCTTAAAGGGTGTAACTATAAGGACGACATCCGCTATAGATTCAGCTCTTGCACAATTTTCTGACGGCAACGAATTAAGAGATGCATTAAAAGAAGCGATTGCAAATCTTTCTGACACATCTAAAATAGATGAAATGATCGCAGAATATGAAGAAGAATTAATTAACCAAACAGAAATTGAAAAGTATATCGGATTAATAGAACAGGTGCAAACAGAAATAAACTCCGCCATAGAAAGCAATCCGGCAGGTTCATATGAATCGACTATTAATGCAGTAAATGAATTATATGAGCAATCTCAACTTTCACCCTTAGTTGTTTCACGTTATATGGATAAATTGCGTGAACTACATGCTAAATACTTAGAAGCAAAAAATACTCTTGATGCCAAAATAAATGAAGCTAAAAATATTGACTATTATTTGGATAATGCGAAAAAGACAGATGATTCTAGAAAGGCAGAAGAATATTACAATGAAGCAAAAAATTTACAACAAGATTTAAACAGGGCAATTATAGAATTTAAGCGAATTGAAATCGCTTTGAATTTAGAAGTTAACAAATTATTAAGTATGATAAATTGTTCTGACCCGAATGAAGATACATCGGAACTACAGGATACAATTCCTATAGATGAGCCTGAATTGTATGATGAAGCAGCAATAGCATCTGATTTAGAATGTCCTGATGAAAGGTATATTCCTAATAATTCAACCTCGGATTCTGAACCGACTCTGGATCCACCTCCGATTATTGAACCGGGAACCCCTGTTGTAGAGAAAGACACGATTAACTACACTGAAACAATTATAAAAGATAACAAAGGATTAGATTTAATGATGTAAAAAATCTTCACAATATATTTGCATTTAAAATATGTTTGATTTAGAATTTATCCATACGCCGAATTAAAAAGAATGTGATGTCCTCACATTCTTTTTAAAAGGTTTAATTAAAAAAAAGGATAAAGGAATAAAACAATGGGTATCAAAGGTAAAAATGACAGAATGGTAGTTCTTGCTTGTGAAAATTGCAAGGAAAGAAATTACACTACAGTAAAAAACAAAAAGAATACAAAAGACAGAATGGAACTTTCTAAATACTGTCCGACTTGTAAGCACCACACAACACATAAGGAAACAAAGTAGAGGTATAGATGTATAGATGTATAGAGGTATTTACTATCCCTCCATACATCCATACATCAAGACCTCCATCCAACAGGCGTCCTTAGTTCAGTTGGTAGAACGTCGGTCTCCAAAACCGGATGTCGAGGGTTCAAGTCCTTCAGGGCGCGATTTGTAAATAAAGCAGGTAATTATAAATGAACGACAATTTTGAAAATGCAAAAAATGCAATTATTACATATTTTAAAGGCGTTAGAACTGAATGGGGCAAAATCACTTGGCCCGAAAAGAATCAGGTCATTGTTGAAACATTTTTTGTAGTTGCAATTGTATTTGTGTTTACGGTTTTTATTTACTTGGTTGACATCATATTCAACGCGATATTACCGCACGCACATTAATAGTTACTAATTTAACCAAAAAGGGTAGAATAATGAGTGAAAAAGACGAAATCACAAACGAAGAAATTAAAGAAGATACAACAACGGAAGATGAAGTTATAAAATCATCCGACAAAAGCAATCAAAAACGCTGGTATATTGTTCATACATACTCAGGATACGAAAATAAGGTTAAAAGTAATCTTGAAAAACGTATTGAATATATGAATAAGTCTGACAAAATTTTCCGTGTTGAAGTTCCGCAAAAAACCGTTACCCAAATTAAAGGCGGGAAAAAACAGGAAAAAGAAGAAAAAATATTCCCGGGCTATGTACTCGTTGAAATGATTATGGATGAAGACAGCTGGTATGTCGTAAGACACACAGCAGGTGTTACAAAGTTTGTGGGTTCTGCTAAAAAACCGATTCCTGCAAAGGAAAGTGAAATTAAGAAAATTATTCATCGTTCAACTACTCAAACTCAAAAAGTTGAAATGGATATTAAAGTCGGCGAAAAGGTTCGTATCATTTCAGGACCGTTTGCAGAATTCGTAGGAGATATTACGGAAGTTTATCCGGATAAGGCTAAACTTCGTGCAATGGTTTCAATCTTCGGTCGTGAAACGCCTGTTGAATTGGAATATAAACAGATACAAAAATTATAAATAGAAAAATTGAAAATGGAAAATTGTTCCATTTTCAATTTTCAATTAGTAAAAGTGGAAGGGGATGCCCCCGTTAGCACCACGAAAGGAGAAAAAAATGGCAAAAAAAGTAGTAGGAAAAATTAAGCTTCAGATTGAAGCCGGTAAAGCAAATCCTTCACCGCCGGTTGGTCCTGCTTTAGGTCAACACGGTGTTAACATTATGGATTTTTGCAAACAGTTTAACGCTAAAACTGAATCACAAGCAGGATATATAATTCCTGTTATCATTGATGTATACGAAGACAGAAGTTTTACTTTTGTTACCAAATCGCCACCGGCACCTGTTTTGATTAAGAAAGCTTTGAATATACCAAAAGGTTCAGCTGCACCTAACAAAACAAAAGTTGCCGAAATTACAAGAGCTCAGTTGGAAGAAATCGCTAAAATTAAAATGAACGATTTGAATGCTACGACTATGGATTCTGCAGTAAAAATGATTGCAGGCTCTTGTAGAGCAATGGGTGTTACTGTAAAAGATTAATAGAAAATGGAAGGACTTCGCAAATTGAAAATGAAAAATTAAAATGGAAAATTGTTTATTTATAATTTTAAACTTTCCTTTTTTCATTATCCATTCAGAAGAGTCCGTTAATACCATGAAAGGAAAATAAAAATGTCTAAAGATACTAAAAAACAAAAGAAAATAAAAGAACTTCTTGAAGGTTATGAACAACCTGTTTCAGGAAGTGAAGCATTAGCAAAATTACAAGAAATATCAAAAGAAGTAGCTAAATTCAACGAAACAGTTGAATGCCACATGAGACTCGGCATCGAAGTTAAACATGCTGACCAACAGATTCGTTCGACAGTAGTACTTCCTGCAGGTTTGGGCAAAGAAGTCAGAGTTTGTGTTATAGCTAAAGGACCGAAAGTTAATGAAGCTAAAGATGCAGGCGCAGACTTCTACGGAACAGAAGATATCATTGACAAAATTGCCGGAGGCTGGTTTGAATTTGATACTTTAATAGCTACGCCTGATTGTATGGGCATGCTTGGTAAATTAGGTCGTGTTTTAGGGCCTAAAGGCTTGATGCCGAACCCTAAAACAGGGACAGTTACTCTTGATATTGCTAAGGCTGTTAAGGATGCTAAAGCAGGTAAAGTTGAATTTAGAGCTGATAAGCAAGGTATGATTCACTGTCCTATCGGCAAGGTTCAATTTAGCCACGAAGATTTGGTTAAAAACTTCGGAACATTAGCTGATGCCGTTTTAAGAGCAAAACCATCTTCAGCAAAAGGTACTTATGTTAAGTCAATTTATTTGACTACAACGATGGGACCAGGAATTAAGGTTGATTCAAAGAACCTTCAAGCCGAAGTTAAAGAAATTGTTGGTTGATATTTATAGCTGATCTTTTGGATCAGCTTTTTTTTTGCGGATATTGGCAAGAATGAGTGACAGTTAAAAGAGTCCGTGTTCTATAAGAAGGGCTTTCATATACAAATGAACATTTTTCTTAATAATTTTGATATCTTCATTGTGAAATGTTCTTTGATTCATCATCATTAGAGAAAAATTAGGCATCAACCTCGGCGAATTTATAAGAGTAATAATCGAAGCAAGGGTCAGAATAACCTCTTTATCAACATTCTTTTTATCGAACAAAGCTGCAAATATTTTCATGCCATACCTAAAAAGCGGTAAACTGACGAACATTTCTTTCTCCTTTTGCCCATGCATAAGAAATGTTAAAAGTTCGTTTGACATATCTCCGTAAAAATAATCTATTGCTTTATCAAGCGTTCTGTACATAAGTTCAATTTGTTCGGTTTTTGATAAATCTTCCGGGTTTATTGCAAAATCAAGCGCCGATTTTGCGTATTTTGTCTGGGTTTCAATAATATCATTAATAATTGCTTGAAAAAGTTCTTTTTTCCCACCCCAATAGTAAGAAATCAGCGCAACATTTACATTTGAATTTCTTGCGATTTCACGAACCCCTGTTCCATCGTAACCTTTTTGTGCAAAGAGTTTTGTTGCGGTTTTTAGAATTTTTTCTTTTGTTTTATTTTCAATTAATTTGTTCATACAAATCATTATTAAACAAATGTTTAATATTTTCAAAGCAATTGTAAATTTAATTTGAGACCTATTGACACAAACTAATTTTTAAATTACATTAGCACTCGGATAAGAGTAAAATATTATTATGGAGTAGAAGAAGATGAAGAAGTTTTTAAGCAGCATTCTGCTGTTCATGATGCTTTACATGTACACCGGAATTTCAGTGATGGCTGCGAATCCGAATCCTAACATGCCTAGACCTAAACAAATGAACTTACAAGCTGCGCCAAATGCAAAAACAATTGAACTCGCATTTGTATTTGACGGACCTTCAGACAAAAATGCAGAAGTTTTGGGTACCTTTCAAAAAGTTATTACTATGTCTCTACTGCCCGATTTTAAAGCATCCTTTCCAAAAGATTTAATCTTTACAGGCGATTGGACAGAAAAGGGAGCTAAAGCTGTTTCAGAAAAAGCCCTTGCTTCTCGTGCAAGGATGATTATTTCGTTAGGTTTTATGTCAAGCGATTATTATGCTGACAAACAGAATAAACAAAAATATGTTGTAACAATTGACCAATATGGGTTAAGAGATTTTGGAGACAAGTTCTTCAATCCAGTTCAACAAAACATCAACGACTTTGTGACATTTCAGGCACTCGTTCCAGGAAGTAAAAAAACAGCCGTTTTGATTAATGAAAATTATTACAAAATGCACCGTGATTGGAACGCAATAATCAAGAAAAGATTGGCTGAGAAAAAATGCAATATAGACTTCGTTCTCGTTCCAGTTAATTCAAATGTAAAAAGTTCATTATCAAAAATTCCGTCTGATGCTGATTCGGTTTTTGTTACACCTTTGTTCAATTTGACTCAAGCTCAAAGAAAAGAAGTTTATCAATATATTAACGAAAAAAAATTACCTTCATATTCAACGGTCGGAAAAGAAGATGTTGCTCTGGGTGCCATGCTCGGTACATCTACTTTCAATGTTGATAAGAAGTTAGCGGAAGCAACCTCATTCAATATTCACGGAGTGCTTCACGGAAAAGCTGTAAAAGAAGAAAAATTACCGTTCTATGATGACAAGATTTTATTCTACAATTCAGATACTGGAGAAGCTGTAGGATATGTTCCTCCGCTCAGATTGCTAAACAATTCAATTGTTATATCTAATAAAGAATTACCAAAATACACGTTGGGTTCATTACTGGACTCACTGGATGAAAGCAACCTGGATATGAAAAGAAAGCAATACCTTATAAGCGCAGCAAGACGTTCTGTTGCAAGTGCTTATATGAGATATTTGCCGACTTTGAGAATAGATTTGGGCTATCAAACGTACAACAGCGACTATGCAACCTCTTATGCAGGTACACCTACAAGAGCCGGAGTGTTTACTGTAGGAATGGATCAGGTATTGTATTCTCCTGATTTGGTAACCAATATCATTGTTAAACACAAAAAATTAAAATTTGATAAAGCAGAACACGCTTTGACAGTTGCAAATACCGAATTTCAAACTGCAAATTTGTACGTTGATGCGTTAATGATTGAAAATGCAATAAAAATTCAACAGGAATTATTGCAGGAAACAAGAGAAAACCTTGCAATGGCTCGTGTAAGACAAAAAACAGGAAAATGCGGTAATGAAGAAGTTATGCGCTGGGCAGGTCAAGTAAGCGAAGAAGAAAAGAAACTTCTCGGCATGCAGGTTGAACTCAAAAACATTAAAGTTCATGTAAGCAAGTTACTTAACAAGAATCAGAAGCAGGATTTTAACTTCGCACCCTTAACAGCAAGCGATCCGTCTTTCTTCTCATCTGACGTTCACATTATAGACCACGTTAGAGATCCGCAGAGATTGGGCAAGTTTACTGATATGCTGATAGATGAAGCTATTTATATGTCGCCGGAAACAGTGAAACTTAAAGCTGCTATTGCAATGAAAAAAGCAGAAATGTCTAATTACGGTCAAAAATTCTTTATGCCTAATGCTAAAATGTCACTAGAATACTCCACACAATTCGACAGACACCTTCCTTACGAAGATTCTGCACATAACCAACTGAGAGCCGGTGCATCAGGCGCTGCGGCTTCAGGGTTAATAACTAATCCTTATACGGGACTTCCTTTAACCCCTGCTCAGGCATTTTTAGGTTCACCGTGGCTCGGTCTTGATAAGAATTCGTTCAGATTCTTGGTTGCAGCTCAATGGAAGCCGATAGAAGGCGGCCACAAATTCGCCGAAATAGCGAGATGCAAGGCTGAATTAAACGAATTGAACGCTTATTTGGAAGAAGTTAACACAGAAATCGAAATGACGATTCGTGAAGTAGTTAACAGGGCAATCGCAAAATACTTTATGATTGAAAAATCTTATAAAGCCTTGTTTGCGGAAACTGAAAACTATCAAATGGTAAAAGCAAGATATCTGGTAGGTTCAGCACCAATTAATCAATTGGTTGATGCTCAAGACTTGTATTTTAAATCCAAATTGGATGCATTAAATTCGCAATATGAATTTTTTAAAGAACTTTTGTGGGTACAAAGAGCTTTAATATCTGTTAACTGGGCTAAAGCTAACAAAGAAGCTAAAGAATGGATGTTAAATGTTCCGAAAGTATTACCGGAAGAAGAAGATTTTGTATTATCACTATAAATAGTGTAACAATAACAAGCCAGAAACAAGGCGGAATTTCAGAATGAAATTCCGCCTTGTTTTCATTTGAATGTTAAATTTTGTAACAAATTGGCATAAAAGATTAAAGATTTACCAAAAAATACCGTAAATACTATTAAGGAAAAATTAAAAAGGATTGACTTAAAATGGGAATGGCAGCGTCACAGGTAAGATTATTGGCATTGACTGCTCAGATGCATAACACTGAGTTTAAAGCTCAGCGTATTGAGTCAGAGAAGATTGCTCTTGCAACTCAAGAAGATGATATTTACCAAAAATACTGTGATGCTCTTGATGCTTCTAAAATTCAGGTAGGACAGTTAAGTAGTCTAGGAACAACTGTCTATGTTGATGCTAATTATTCCAATACTTGCGGATTCAATCCGGACAATGTTAAACAGTATTCTTTAATCGATAATAGAAACGGCTATGTAATAGTACCGGAAAATGTTAAAGAAACCTATGAAGAATTTAACAACGATAAGTATTCGTTTGCCTGGGCAATGATGGGAATGGATGCAAACTTCGGCTGGGATGACCAATTTAACGGATGCGAAGTGGGAATCGGCATTGCACAGGGAGATTACGATGCAGAAGAATATGACGGTTCTACAAGTTTGTACATGACTGAAGTTGAACGCATGGTATTTGAAGAAAATTGCGACAGCGATCCTACATTGCAAGCTAAATACGATGATTTGGTCGATTCGGAAGGAGATGATTCCATATCGTTATCAGAACGTCAATCTTTGCTAGATGCATTTAGAGATGAATTGTACAGAAAATACGGTTCTGAAATTTTTGAATATATGATTTTAGATAAACAAGGTGATCCCGAAAACCCAGAGGTTTGCCCCGAATTTGAAGGAGAAACCTGGACGGGTATACAGGCAGAGTTTAAATACTATGTAAATTTATGGGAACAAATTCATGAATCAGGCGGATGCGAAACTATTGCAACCGAATACCAAACAGGAGATCAGGGGACAGAGTGGTTTAACAATATGATTTCATCAGGTCTTGTTTCTATAAAAATGCTTGATACCTCAAACAGTAAAGGCTGGGTTGAAACAAGCATTTCAACAAGCATTGGAAATAACTATTTACAGCAGGTTACAGATGATAAATTGGTCAAAAAAGCAGAAGCCGAGTATGAGCATGAGTTGAAAATTATAAACAGAAAAGACACAAAATTCGATACCGAATTAAAAAATCTTGAGACAACGGAAACTTCCTTAAAAACAGAAATTGATAGTATTAAACAAGTAAAAAACGATAATATAGAAAGAACCTTTGGTATCTTCTCATAGATGTAAGATAAACTCAAAAAGGGGGAAAATAATGCCCCTTAAACAAATATACCCTTTTTCCTTTTTCCTTATCTTTAGCCGCTTAAAACCCAAGCGGTTTTTATTTTGGTCAAATATTAAATCTGATTGTTTGTGCGTTAAGAGCATGAATTTTTTATTAAACCATTTCCAATTTTCCATTTCCCCATTTTCCATTTCCCCCCATTGATTTACTACTGTGTTTGAATTACACTTATTATGTTAAAGGAAGTTTTACTAATAAGAAGGAGTAAAAATTATGGTAAAAGTAGCAATTAACGGATTCGGAAGAATCGGCAGAAACACTCTTAGAGCAGCTATTAGAGAAGGCATTTTCAACGAAATTGATTATGTTGCAATCAATGACCCTGGTTTAAAACCGGAAGATGCTGCAAGAATTTTCAAATATGACTCAGTTATGGGTAAATTTGACGGCGAAGTTGAAGCTTACGAAGAAGGTATTATCGTAAACGGAAAGAAAATTAAATTCTTTGCTGAAAAAGATCCGTCAGTTCTTCCTTGGAAGGATTTGGGCGTAGAAGTTGTTGTTGAATCAACAGGTTTCTTCACAGATGGCGAAAAAGCAAAAGCACACATTGCTGCAGGTGCAAAGAAAGTTATTATTTCAGCTCCGGCTACTAATGAAGATATTACAATAGTACTTGGTGTTAACGACAAGATGTATGATCCTGCAAAACACAACATCATCTCTATGGCATCTTGTACTACAAATTGCTTGGCTCCTGTAGCTAAGGTTATTGATGAAAAATTCGGTATTGTTAAAGGTTTGATGACAACAGTTCACTCATACACAGGCGACCAAAGAATATTGGATGCAGGTCACAAAGATCCTCGTCGTGCAAGAGCAGGTGCTTTAAATATCGTTCCGACAAAGACAGGTGCAGCTAAAGCTGTTGCATTGGTATTACCTCAATTGAAGGGCAAATTGGACGGTTTCGCTATGAGAGTTCCTACTCCTGACGTTTCTTTAGTAGACGTTGTATTTGAACTTGCAAAAGACGTAACTGTAGAAGAAGTTAATGCAGCTCTTAAAGAAGGTGCAGACGGACACGTTCTTTGCTACACAGAAGAACCGTTAGTTTCATCTGACTACGTTGGGACTTCACAATCATCAACTGTTGATGCTTTATTAACTCGTGTAATGGGCGGAAACCAGGTTAAGATTATTTCTTGGTACGATAACGAAATGGGTTATTCTACAAGATTGGCTGAAACAACTAAGATGGTTGCTTCCAAGCTGTAATCTTCATAAATAACAAATAAAAAAAGAGGGATGTTTATTGTATAAATATCTCTCTTTTTGTTACATTTAGTAACATTTTAAGCATTTTTCCCATATAAAAATACTTTAATAATATATAAATATTTATGGGAAATATATGACGACAGAAAATATTGATATACAACATAATATTTCAAATATAAAGCCAATTAACCCAAATAGGCAATCTCCAGCTCCGCAAATACAGCCAAGTGTTAATACAGATTCCGGAGATAAAAAGGTTGCAGGTGCGGTACTAGCAACAGCTCTTGCTGCAACCGTATTAGGCGGAGTCGTGTTGCACAAGAAAACAAAAGGATTTGAAAAACCATTAAAGAAGGAAATTCCAAAACGACCTTAACGAGATGCTTAATAAAAGGAATGGCTCAATACATATAAACTTCCCCAAAACTAAATATGTTGCTTTTTCAAATGCCTCTGATGATGTTATTAGAAATTTACGAAAACAAGGATATACAATTTGTAAGAGTGATATGGCAGAACTGGGAATGCAAACAATTAAAGATCTCCTTGGCGAAGCAAGAGCACACAACCCTATTGCTCCAAGTGCAAATGATATAAAACGTATTAATATAATTAAACTCGCACTCAAAAAATTAGAACCGACGTTGAATGACCACTTTACTCCACAAGAACTAGACACTAAAATTTATATTTTTGACCGTAATTCTGCAACGGAATGTCGCATGTATGACAATATCCTCGGAGAAGCGATTACTGATTTCGGCAAATCTAAAGGGTTTTGGATTGATCAAAAGTATCTTAGAGAAAGTGACTTCAGCAAGATTCTGGAAACAAGCCTGCACGAATTATCACATAAAATCGGAGGAGATGAATCATCTGTGTTTTCATACTTATTGACAGAAGTAAACGGATCTGTACTAAAACAATTGGTGGAAGATCCCATGACCAGAGCTGAATTAAAAATGCTTAATAAAATATGGAAGGAAATTCCCAAAGAGGGATAACAATAAATATATTTAAAATAGAAAAGCTTATAGCAAAATTGGTATGTATTTTCCTTGTCCTTTGCACAAAAAAGCTGATAGTCGAAGGGGTAAATATTTTTAATTAAATGTAAAAGCCGATAATGAGACTCGAACTCATGACCTACTCATTACGAATGAGTTGCTCTACCAACTGAGCTATATCGGCTTATAAGATTAGTATATTACAAAAATTATAATCTTGCTATAACTTCTTTTGTAAATTTTGAACAGGTATAATTACCGCCCAAATCTGTAGTCTTAATTCCATCATCTAAAGCTCTGAACAGAGCGTCTTTAATTCTTTTTGCCGTTTGATTTTCTCCAATATAATTAAGCATTTCCACCGCCGAAAGCAGTAGGGCAGAAGGATTTGCCTTATCCTGTCCTGCTATATCCGGTGCAGTTCCATGCACAGGTTCAAATACGGCAATTTCTCTGCCAATATTTGCTCCCTGAGCAATTCCTAACCCTCCAACAAGTCCTGCACATAGATCTGAAACTATGTCGCCATAGAGGTTTGGCAATAACAATACATCAAATTGATTCGGGTTTTGAACCAATTGCATACAGCAATTATCCACCAAAATCTCCCTTAATTTTATATTCGGGTATTTTTCAGAAATATCTCTTGCACAATTTAAAAATAAACCGTCCGAAAGCTTGCAAATATTGGCTTTTGTAACGACACAAACTTCTTTTCTGTTGTTTTTAACAGCATAGTCAAATGCAAATTCAGCTATTCGTTCTGATGCTTGTTTTGTTATGATTTTAATACTTTCAGCCGTTTCTTCATTAACCTTACGTTCAAGTCCTGCATACAAATCTTCCGTATTTTCTCTTACAACAACGATATCCACGTTCTCAAATTTGGTCTTTACAGAAGGTATATTATAACAGGGACGAAGATTTGCGTATAAATCCAGCTCTTTTCTTAATTGGACATTAACCGAACGGAAACCTTTCCCTATAGGTGTAGTAACAGGTGTTTTTAAAGCTGTTTTATTTTTTTTAACAGAATCTAAGACTCTTTCCGGTAGCGGCAAACCTTCCTGTTCAACAACATTCATCCCTGCCGTTTGGATATCCCAGTCTATGCTTAAGCCCGCAGAATCAATTATTTCCAACACAGAATCCGCTATTTCAGGACCTATTCCGTCTCCTTTGATTAATGTTATTTCCATTATGCCTTAACCGCCTGCTTCTGCTCTATGTATGCTCTTAAACCTTGTGCTAACTGATCGGGACAGCTTGTCGGTCTGTTTCCGCAAGGAATATTTGAAAGTTTATTAACTATATCATTTACATTCATTCCTTGTACAAGAATCTTTATTCCACCGAGGTTACCTGAACATCCTCCTACAAATTCAGCACCTAATACAACATCATCTTTTATTTTTACCTGCATAAATTTACTGCAAACACCCTGCGGTAAAATTTTTAATAAATCAACACCATTTTCGCTCTCAATCTTAATCTCGCTCATATTTACTCCTTCTTTCTCCTTAGAACATTATAGCATGTTGTTAAAATATTTTTCAAATTTTATGCATTCAAACTAAGTGTATATGCTGAATGAATTTGCGAATACAATTTTACGGCAGCATCTGCATTACTCTTTTTGGCATATTCCATTACTGCATTCATTCCCTTTGCGTTCATTGAACCGTCGATTTTTGAAATATCCGGATTTTCTTTACTCAACATATCTGCCGCAAGCATACTTGCACTATATTCAGACACATCTATTTTGCCGTCATTATTTATATCCAGAGGCTTGGAGGTATAATTTTCATTTGGAAAATATGTTTTATCAAAATCTTTTACTGATATTAAATCTGCACCCATTTCTTCTCTGGCCGCACCAAACAATGCTTCTTTATTAATATTGCCGTTAATAACATTCGGCATGTATCTGTACTCATATTGAATAGGTGGTAATGTTTCTAAATATTTATCATTTTCTTTTACAAAACTCTCTATTTTATCAATATTTTCTTTTTGAGCTTCTTCTGTCGGCATAAAATTCAGCATTGGAACTTCGCCCTCTATTGCCGATTTTAAAGGTGCTGTAACAAAATCCTTATGATTGACCACAGAATTTTTGCCGTATCTTTCGGAATCATTACTCACTTTGCCGTCGTAATAACCGTTTGCACCATTTATTTCAAATGACATATCTTGCCTCCGCACAACTGTTTTATGTCAACCATAAAACATGTAAAAGAAAAAATTTGCGTGTTTATGAAGTTTTATTAACGTATTTTGCTCTTAGGATCTAAGAAATCCCTAATTGCATCACCTAAAAGATTGAATGACAATACCGCTGTAAATATCAGTAACCCAGGGATTAAAAGCCAGGGACGGTAAAGAATATTTGTAAATTCCTGCGCTTCTTTGAGCATATTCCCCCAGCTTGCATCCGGTTGTTGAATACCTAAACCCAAAAAGCTTAAACCTGATTCTGCAAGAATATATGAAGGTACAGATAGAGTTAAAGCTATTATTACATAACTTGTTGTCTGAGGAAGAATATGCTTTGTTATAATTCTTAGTTTTGATGCTCCAATAGTCTTTGCGGCTTGCACAAATTCTTCATTCTTTATAGATAGCACCATACCTCTAATTACTCTGGCAAATCCTGCCCAGCCTATAAGAGCAAGAATAACAATAATCAAACAAAATCGCTGTATACTGGTCATGCCGGAAGGAAGAATTGCTGCTAGTATTATCAAAAGATAGAAACTCGGAATTGCCATAATTGCTTCGGCAAACCTCATCATTATATTATCAATTATTCCGCCAAAGTACCCCGAAATTCCGCCATACAATAAACCTATCGGAAAGACTATAAACAAAGACAAAAATCCTATTGTCATGGATATTCGTCCGCCGAACAAAAGCCTTGAAAATACATCTCTGCCGTTTATATCAGTTCCCAGAGGGTAAATATAACCACCCTCTCTAACTCCAAAAAGATGCCTGTCGCATGGAATTATACCTAAAAATTTATACTTTTCGCCTTTTACAAACGGTTTTATATAATATTTTGTCGAACGATCCTGCTTATAAATTGTCTGCATTAACGAAGGTTCATATTCACGGATATAATTGTATGTATATGGTTTTGATATTCTTCCATCCTCCGTTATCGTATAAATTTTGGAAGGCGGTGCATAGGACATATCTCTGTTTGAATAAAGACTTGAATATGGTGCAATAAAATCTGCAAATAAAATTATAAGATACAAAAATGCTAGAACAAGAAATGCTCCGAATGCAAATTTATCTTTATAAATTTTATTAAACAATTCCATTATTCACACCCCTTATTCTCGGATCGGTAATCATAAGGAGAATATCCGCAATTAAATTTCCTGTAATCAGCATTATTGTACCCATCATCAAAGATGCCATAACAAGGTTTATATCGGACTTCATAACCGCTTCTAAAATAAGCCTGCCGAGTCCCGGATACTGAAATACATATTCCGTCAAAGCTGCACCACTTAAAAGGCCGGCGAACTCAAACCCTAAAAGTGTTATCATAGGATTAACCGCATTTCTTAAAGCATGTTTAAAAACCACCTTAAATTCACTTAGCCCCTTTGCTCTGGCAAATTTTATATAATCGCTGTCCATAACCTCAAGCATGTTCGCTCTCATCTGCCTTTGCAGTCCTGAAAGAGATATTGTAAACAACACAAAAGACGGAAGGACAAGATGTTTTATTATATCAACACATTTATTCCCGAAACTCATATCGTTAAAATTGTAACTTGTAAGCCCTCCAACAGGAAACCAGCCTGTTTTAACCGCAAAAATAAGCATAAGTATTGCAAAGAAAAAAGAAGGTATCGCCATTCCAATACTGGCTGTAACAGTCAGTAATCTGTCAAAAGCGGATTCCTTTTTGTATGCTGAAATAATACCAAGCGGAATACCGACAGACCAAGTCATAAAGATTACTACTAAGGTCAGCAGCAATGTATTGGGTATTCTCTCCTTCAATTTTGTTGAAACTTTCTCTCCGGCAGAAGTATACCCAAAATCTCCTTTTATAAAAGCTTTTGCCCAGGAAAGATATTGAATACCTATTGGTTTATCCAAGTTTAACCGTTTAATTTCTTTGTCCAATGTTTCTTGCGATATTGAAGGATTAAGCCTAAGTTCTGCCAAGGGATCTATAGGAGACAGCCTTATTATAAAAAAGCTTATTAAGGAAACTATTATTAAAAGCGGAACAGTTTGAAGCAAACGCTTTGCTATATATCTCCAAAGCTTCATTTATCCTCCTCTTTTTCAACATAGATTTCATCAATATTGTACAATAAACCGCTTAATTTTGATGGAAATATATTTTGTATTTTTTTTCTTATAGCAGTAATTCTAATTGGTGAATAAAGATAAATTATTGGTTTTTCATTATAGATTATTGTTTGATATTTATCATAAATAGGTTTTCTGTCTTTGTATGAAAGTTTTAAAGCACCCTCCTCAAAAATATTATCAAGCTCAATTTCCCAATCGAAGCGATCATCCTTTTGATAATTCTGAGGTCTTTGATTAAACAAATGCAAAGGTCCGTTTGACATCCAGACATTTTTACCGTCATGCGGCTCAAGAGGAGAACCGGTAAGCCCCATAATAGCCATATCCCAATCTTGTGTATTTGAAAGTTTATTTACAAGAGAATTAAACTCAATCGGTTTGAAATTAACCTTCATTCCCAATTCTTCCAAATCCTGTTTTATCATTACACCGATTGACTCTCTGTCTATAGAACCGGCATTTGTATACAAATCAAACTCTACACGATTACCTTTATTATCATAGAGAATTCCGTTGTCAAGTTTAAACCCCGCCTTTTCAAGTGACGCTTTTGAAACATTTTTATCTTTAGGGTGTCCTTTTATTTCTTTGTTTAAATATATAGAACTGAGACCTTCTGCAGTAAATAAAGGCTCTGCTACACCCTGTGCTATATTTTTAATCATACCGTCTCTATCAACAGCCCAATCAACTGCCGTGCGGAAATCACGATTTCTAAACCAATTTTGTTTAATTGGGCTTACATTCCATTTACCTTCTTTATTTTTTCTGTTGCCCAAATTTATTACGAGAAACAATGTTCCGTTATCCGCTCCTAAATTATATATCTTATAATTGGAATTTGCCTCTTTTATTTTATATCTTGCGACATTTGAACCCCTAAGACTTAAAACATCAATTTCTCCCGCTTCAAATTTCAAGATTTCGTTATTTGTATCCCCCACTATCAGATAAATTAACTTATCCAAATATGGTAATTTTTTGTTATCAAGATTTACTTTGTAATAATCCGAATTTCTTTCAAACACAACTCTTTGAGCCGGAACATATTCTTTTAATTTAAAAGCACCGCTTGATACAATTTGTTTTGGAGGTGTATCGGGATTTAAAAAAGCATTAAATACAGAATCTCCCTTGTCTGAATAGGGTTTAAAATAATGTTTAGGCACAATAGGATAAGTCAACTGCCTTAAAAATGGTGCAAATGGTTCTGGTGTTATAAACTTAATGGTATAATCATCAAGCTTTAAAAGTTCGGGCAATTTTCCTTTAATCATCATTGCATCTCTTGTTGCTGTATTTCCCAATCCAGCATATACAATATCTTTATATGTATAGATTACATCTTCGGCTGTAATAGGGGTTCCGTCTGTCCATTTTATACCCTTACGAAGATATATTACATATTCATTACCTCTTATTTCAAACGACTTTGCCAATAATGGAATAACTTCACCCGTTACAGGTTCTGTCGTCAAAAGTCCGTCATATAAAAGCCCTGCCATAGAAGCAGATGTAGCATCTTTTGTATTACAGGGATTAAAAGTCTTAGGGCCTTCTCCTATAGCAGAAACAACTATTTGTCCGCCGAATTTTCCAACAGGAGCTTGCGACTGAAGGTATTCAACTCCGTTAATCTCAACATTCTTATTTTTGTCCGGATACAATATGTTTTCAATATTCCCTGACAAAATGTTTTCAGAATATTTTTCAGGAATATCTTTTTTTACACATCCCTTTAAACATAATCCAAAAATTAATATTACTGCAATCCAAAATAAAACTCTTTTCATATTTCAAGGATATCATTAATTCGATAATATGTGAATAAGACATAAAGCGAATTTTTATACAAAATGTTAACAAATGTAAAAATATTCATAAAGCATGCTGTACAATTTATGTAGTTAATCTATAATGATTGTATAAAAGGGTATGTGATTAGTATATAAACCACACAGGATGTTAATTGTGTTTATTTGCTATCCGGTTTTATAAGAAGATACACAGTTTAAAGCTTTTGCTTATGGAAAGGTTAAAGGGTATGACTCTAACAATTAATACGAACGTATCATCGTTGATTGCACAAAGAAATTTAACGAGTGCTACAAATTCATTAAACACATCTTTGGAAAGGATGTCCACAGGATTTACGATTAACCATGCAGCCGATAATGCAGCCGGTTATTCAATTG
>CALYTW010000014.1 GCA_945487905.1 uncultured cyanobacterium | reverse complement strand
CGTATATATTGTTATTTTTTAATAAATCTGATTTATATAAAAACAATCGTCGCAAATGAGTTTAAAAATTTTTGCTTTATTTTAATTCTTTAGATTATATAATTTTAAAAAACAAAGGAGTTTGGGTTATGAAAAATTTAAAAATATATATGGACAAGGATATCAACACGGAACTTATTAAATCTAAAAAGATTGCAATAATCGGGTTCGGTTCGCAAGGATACGGTCAGGGGATGAATCTTGTTGATTCGGGCTGTGATGTAATTTTTGGTTTGAGATTAGGTGGAAAATCCGATATTAAAGCAAAAGATTATGGTTTGAAAACTGCTTCTATTGAAGATGCGGTTAAATGGGCAGATATTGTTCAAATTCTTATTCCTGATGAAGTTCAGGCTAGGGTTTATAAAGAACAAATTGAACCTTATATGCGAGAAGGACAGTATTTGATGTTTTCCCACGGATTCAACATTCACTATGGTTTTATAAAACCGAAAGAAGGCGTAAGTATTATTATGGTTGCCCCAAAAGCGCCGGGTCATACCGTAAGAAGTGAATTTACTGCGGGAAAAGGTGTACCTTCTTTAATTGCAATTGAAAAAGATTCTTCCGGAGACTCAAAAAACATTGCTCTTTCTTATGCTTCTGCCATTGGTTCAGGACGTGCCGGTATTATAGAAACAACTTTCAGGGAAGAAACCGAAACCGATTTATTCGGAGAGCAGGCTGTTCTTTGCGGAGGTTGTGATTTTTTGATTAAAACAGCATTTGAAACCCTTGTGGAAGCAGGGTATTCGCCTTATATGGCTTATTTTGAAGTTTGTCACGAATTAAAACTCATTGTGGATTTGATTTACGAAGGCGGAATCGAGGATATGCATTATTCGGTTTCAAACAACGCCGAATACGGAGATTATACGAGAGGCGGGAAAATTATAAATTCTGATACAAAACTTCGTATGAAGGAAATTCTTGCCCAAATTCAAGACGGAAGTTATGCAAAGGAATTTATGGAAGAATTTACCTCCGGCGGGGGGGGAAATTTCAAGTCGCTTCGTGCAAAATCTGAAGAACATCAAATTGAAAAAGTCGGGGCAGAAATCCGCTTGCTGTTCAAATGGGGCAGGGGTAAATTGGTAGACAAGTCGAAAAACTAAAATAATACTCCTAAATAACTCAAAAGTATGTTATATTATAAATATGCCCAGAACATATTTGAATGGAAGTGTAAAAAACGGTGTAATAATGCGTTGGACAATAAATCCGCTTATTGTCTATATTGCGCCTATGAAATTTTACACAAAAGTCGGAGAAGATAACAAATACCGTAAAATGGTTATGGATGCCTTTTCCGCATGGCAGTCCGCAAGCGGGGGTAAACTACAGTTTAGAATAACAAATGTGCTTTTGGAATCTAATATAAATGTTGATTGGAAGCGTGTTGACCGAAACGCTCTCGGACATTGTTATTTTAACTGGGATGCATCCGGAAGACTATATGGTGCTGAAGTTTCCATAGGATTAACAGACGGAAGAATTCATAAAGCTTATGACAATGACATTGAAGTTTATCACACAATTTTGCACGAAGTCGGACATGCAATAGGGTTAGGACACAGCCCTTACAAAGAAGATATTATGTATACTCCGCATCAGTACGGAAATGCAACGCTTTCAGCTAACGACAGATATTCAGTACAATGGCTATACAGGCTTCCGGCAAGTGCACCAGTTAAAAAATTTGCCGAAAAGTATTCAATTTCAACTTCAACAGACATTGATTCGGTTATAAGAAAAATTGATTCCAAAAACGAAGAACAGGAATCTCCCAAAATGCAGATTCTCACAAACAGAGATTTGCTTCAGGAAGCTGAAAATATAGGAGATTTAAAGCGCTACAACATGATGCTTCAAAATATATCGTTATCGGATAGTGTTAAGAAATATATCAAAAATAATATACAAACATAAAAATCTGGCAATTTTCTTGTAAAATTTGTTTTTATAATATTAAGAAAAAGGGATTGAATGGAAAAAAAATACGATATAAACGTTAATAATCATTCCGGTTCGGAGAAAATGATTGGTTTCTCCGCATCAAAGCCTTTTCAGACAAAAACGGAAACAAACGCACTCACGAGTTACAGTCATACAACCAATCGTAATCAGTATGACAGCGATATCGTGCAAATCCTTGAAGTAGTAAGAATTTTGGATAATGTTGCACCAAAAAGAATGCCCGAATATAACTTTAATGCAGATGAAATTAACGGCGAACGATTCTACAAAAACGATGGATCTTTAATTTTTATAAGAGATTTGGACTCTGATGTTATAAGGGATTATTACTACGACTCTAATGCTGTAAACCCCGAACACAGTATTTCAAAAATTTTGGAGCATGACAAAAATACGGGCAGACTTCGGGTTAAAATAGAACCGATTACGAGAGCCGGAAGCCGCCTGAAATCAAACATTGCAATTTTTGACGAAAAAATTAACAACAAATATACTATTATTCAGCTTGCAGAAGGAGGTATCGTAAGCAATATTTCGGAATTTTCAGGCAACGGAAAATCTTTCCAAACCCTTTTTAGAAATGTTCAAACTCTTAAACCGGCAAGATACCTTGAAGGAAAAGATAACAAAGACATCGGTTTTTCCATGACAGACTGCATATTTACCGAAAGCGGAGAGATTGCGAGGATTAAACGCTATTGCAACAGAAAAACAATCAATATTGATTACACATCGACAGAAAAACGCATAACGGTAAATTCATAGTTTGAACCAATTATTCAACATATTTTCCGTCAAATAAATCCAAAATCATTTTCTCCTGATCGGTTTGCGCGTGATTAGCTGTATTACGATTTGATTCGGGTATTTCTACGGTTTTACCTGATTCTGCTTCTGTATCATTTTCATATTTTTCGGATATATTTTCTTCAACATCGTTTTCGTTAATCAGACTTTTTTTTTCATCTTCGTCTAGTGTATTTTCGGAATTTTTTGGAACTTCATTCAGCGTGTTTACAGCAGAAGCCAGCTTGACAGAAACAGGAATATCTTTCTTATTAAACAATACAGATGCGGATTCAGATATAAATTGTTTTTTGTTTGATTCGTTGATTCTGGATACATTCATTTCATTAGTAAATGTTATTACCACGCCTTCAGCAGAAATTTTTACTGGGGTTGCAAGTTTCAAAATTGCCTGTGTCGGCTGACTGCTGATGTTTGCAAGCAAAGCCTGCCATAGTGAATTGATATCATTTCCGTCAGGTTTTTTAGCCATCGGAGGAGGGGTAAACATTTCCTCCTGCCCTGATGCTTTTTCTATAACAGCCTGCTCCGTACTTTTAACGGAAGCTTGCTCGACTTTTGCAGGTTGTATCGGTGCAGGGCGGGTAACCACCTGAGAAATATTTGTTCTTTCAACGGCAGGAACTCCTGATTCCAATGCGCTTATACGCTTTTGCAAATCCAGAAGCTTGGAATTTTCTGCCATATTTGCCAAATCTATTATACACACTTCCAACCATAGGTGCTGATTAACAGCTTGTTTGATTTCTTTTATATAATACGATACTCTTTCTATTAGAAATACAATTTGATGCACTTCAAGAAGCGGAGTCTGTTTAAGTAATTCATTTATTTGAGGCTCGTTCAGCCCTGTAAGCTCAGGCATTAAATCCTTGGAGCATGTTTTTGCAACCAGCAGATTTTTAAAATACTCATTCAAGTTTGTCAAAATCTGCAAAGGCTCGTTTCCGGAATTATAAATATTATTAAGTATTTCTATTGCATTTGCCGGAGAAGAATTTATAGTCTCAGTCGACAATTTATAAAGTATATCGAAAGAAACTCTACCTAAAACCGCATTTACATCTTCTATGTTAATTTCTTTTGAAATTCCTAATATGCTCAATTGGTCTAAAAGCGAAATGCTGTCCCTCATTCCTCCTGCGGAATTTTTTGCTATTGCAAACAGAGCATCATCCGTAATTTTGATTTTTTCCTGTTCGGATATCCATTTTAAGTGTTTAACAATATCTTCGGTTGTAATTCTTCGAAAATCAAATCTCTGGCAGCGACTTTTAATCGTGTCCAAAACCTTATGAACTTCCGTTGTCGCAAGGATAAAAATCACATTTGCAGGCGGTTCTTCCAGAGTTTTCAAAAGTGCATTAAACGCATGGTTCGTCAGCATGTGAACTTCGTCTATTATATATATTTTATACTTCCCGTTAACAGGAACATACTGGACTTTCTCCAAAATATTCTGAGCATCTTCAACTTTTCTGTTGCTCGCCGCATCTATTTCAATTACATCTATCGGAACCGAATTTGTTATATCTTTACAACTTTCACATTCCCCGCAAGGATGTACAGTCGGGCCATTTTTACAATTCAACGATTTTGCTAAAATTCTTGCCGTAGATGTTTTGCCAGTACCTCTAGGCCCTGTAAACAAATACGCATGAGAAATTTTTCCAAGCTCAATTGCACTCGTCAAAGTTTTTTTAATATGCTCCTGACCAACGAGTGTTTCAAGAGTTTGCGGACGATACTTTCTGTATAAAGGTATATAATTTTCGCTCATAAAAAAAGTTTATCATAAAAATTGCAACGGGTTAAGTTTTATAATACTATTAAAATTATGCACAAAATATTAATTTTCTTTTTATCACTGTTTTGCTTTATTAACGGAGCTTTTGCCTATGATTTAGTCTTGCCGAAAGAAAAAAAGACTTATGTAAGCACAAATTATGTCTTTTTTGTAGGCAAAGCTAAAAAACATGAGCATATAACAATTAATGATGAGAGTGTGTATGTTGCTCCTAACGGAGCTTTTGCCCATACAATTAAGCTGAAAAACGGAGAAAACAGAATATTTTTCAGAACAAATTATAATACCCACGTTTACAAAGTCTATAAAATGCCTAAACCTGACCCCACAAAGCCAGTCTTGGAGGAATTTTCTCCTTACAGAGTTATCGTTAACAAAGACAATACACCACTTAGAAACACACCCATAGACTATGGTATGAACAGAATTTCACATCTTTTTGAAGGTACAAACCTGATTGTTAACGGACAAAAAGGAGATTTTTACAGAGTAAAACTTTCCAAAAAAGAAGAAGGCTGGATTAGCAAATCTTCCGTTACCAAATCGGATGAAGGCTCTTTTGACCCGAAATACCGAACCATGAAAAGCGAAACCTTCAAAAACTGTTCGGTTCATACACTTGAATTTTCCGAAAAACTTCCTTATACAATAGAAGAAACCGGAAACGAAATTTTTTTCAAAGTCTATAACCCTTTTCTTAAGGAGGATTCGGTTTATACAGTTAATATAAGAAAGCCTGAAAAATATTACTATAAAACAATCTCCTCAAACGGAGTGTATGTATTCAAGGTAAATGAGCTTCCTTATTGCGATAACAATACACTTGAAGGGCTTACCATTACGGTCGATGCCGGACATGGCGGTTCGGAATACGGAGCGGTAGGATGTCTAGGAGACAACGAAAAAGATATTAACCTGTCAATTGCAAATGAACTCAAAGATATACTCCGGCAGATGGGCGCTTGTGTTGTTATGACAAGAGAATGCGACGGATTTATATCTCTTGATGACAGGGTTAAAATGGCAAAAGATAATTGCTCGGATATTTTTGTCAGTATTCACTTAAATTCAATTCCGGATATAAAATTTGATGTTCACAAAAATAGAGGTACAAGCGTTTATTACTACAATCCAAATTCCAAAAACCTTGCAAAATATGTGGAAGAATCTGTTACATCCGCTATATGCACAAAAAAAGAAGGCATAAAAACTGCCAGTTTTGCAGTCATTAGGCCAACTGATTATCTCGGAATCCTTGTTGAAAACGCATATATGACAAACCCTATGGATACCATGATTTACAAATCCGAAAACTTTCCGAGAAATACGGCAAGAGGTATCGCAGAAGGTATACTTAATTACGTTAATTCTGATAAATAATATCCTCCAAACGTATGTTATTTAGCATGCCAGCTTCTCATAGAATACTATGGGGAGAGGTTTATGTTAGTTAAATCAAATGTTAGGGAAAATTTAGCGAAAGCCGTTAATAAAATAAGTATACCGATAAAATCACGCTCTTATGAATTGTGCGTTAAAGCGGATGCAATGAGATTTTCAAAGTTATACAAAGAGTCCGTCAGGTGCTACTTGGATTCAATTATGCTTGACAGAAATCAGCTGGAAGCCTATTGGGGCTTGGCTTCATCCTACAAATACCTTTCTGAATACAAAAAAGCTATCAGCATGCTTGAAAAACTTACAAAATTGGATGAAAACAACGATAAATATTACTACGAATTAGGTGTCTGCCACCTTTCCGACGGTCATCCCGAGGAAGCTATACCTCATTTAATAAAAGCAATTATACTGAACAGAGAAAATCTTGAAGCACAAATACAGCTTGCAATTGCACATGAGCTTGTTAACGAACCGGAGTTGTCGTTGATGATTTATAACAAGCTTATTGAAACAAATCCGGAATTTCTTAAAGCATATTACAACAAAGGCGCTATGCTTATGGGAATGGAAAATTTTGAAGAAGCTTCGCAAACCTTCTTCCGGCTTATAAAGCGAAATCCTGATTATTACAAAGCTTATTTGGGAATTGCTATGAGTTTTGACAAGCTTGGTAAATATTCAGATGCAATCAGGTATTATAAAAAATTCCTTAAACTCAAAAGCTTTTCGGAAGATGCAGTATTTGCAAGAGAAAGAATACAGGAATTAAAAGAGCTTTTGCCTCAAAAAATAAACTTTTTAAGAATAATTTAGTTTTACAAATTTAACCGCTTCTTCTTTTGTATTGATATTTCCGCTCAATTGTTCTTCTTTGAGTGCATTTATAATTCTGCCCAATTTAGGGGAAGCCTTTATACTCAATAACTCCATTATCTCAACACCGTCAAGAAGTTTTGGCAGAGGCTTCATTGAATCTTTTTTATCCAAATAAAATTTCAATAATTTGTTAAGTCCGCCGATATTTTGATTCAAAATCTCGTCGGTAATATCTTTTCCCCTCGCAGAAAATCTGTCTGATTCAGCAAGGATAATGTTGTCAATTACATCATTTTCCATCTTTCTCAGATACCGCATCATAACCTTTTCTGATAAATCAGGAGAGGAGATTACACTTGATGGATAAATATGGTTTTTTATCATACTCGAAATATACTCAATCTGTTTTTTGGAAAATTTCAAGTCTTTCAAATATTTTACACACATTTTTGAACCTGCATCATCATGCTTTATAAATCTGTGGCGACCTGTATCAGGTTCAATTGTCCAGGTGGAGAATTTACCTATATCATGCATAAATCCGGCAAGCTTCAAATGATTGATTCTCGGAAATCCGCCAAAATCAACTTTTTCCAGATGTTCTTTTACCTGCTTTTCTGAATTTGCATATAAAATCTCTATCTGTCTGACGGTTTCAACCGAATGATAAAATAAATCCAGATGGTGATGACTGTTTGGAGGAACTTGTTTTAATTCTTTTACAAACGGGAAAATCTGTTCCAATATTTCTATTTTATCCATTCGAATCAATGTTTCTGCACAAAACTTACCCCCAAATAGCTTCATTATTTCGTAATTTATACGCTCCTGCGAGGGATTCAAAACCAAATGTTTGTACTTGTCTATAGACTTCATAAGCTCATCTGACGGTTCAAATCCGGTTACGGAAAGAAATCTGAACGCTCTCAAAATTCTCAAAGGGTCATCCTTAAAATTTGAATCTTTGATGTGTTTCAAAATACCTTTTTTTAAATCATCCAAACCGCCGGTTACGTCAATAAATTCCCCTGCTTTCAGATTATAAGCGATTGCATTTATTGTAAAATCCCTTCGGATTAAATCTTCTTCTATTGTTTCGCCACAAATCTCCGAAATATCAAGATAATTTATTTTATCCTCCAAAACGACCCTGAATATTTGGTTTTCTTCATCAAGCGTAACGAGCGTTCCGTTAAACTGTTTTGTCAATTTTTCGGCAAAAGCTTTTGCACCCTTTATCGCAATATCCCTGTCAGTAAAAGATTTTCCCGTAAGAAAATCTCTGACTGAGCCTCCGACAAGGTATCCTTCGTTTATTTGTGAAAGTATAAAATCACCCTTTATATTCATAAACAATACTTCCCAATGTAACAATTACAGCTGTTTCAGCCTTTAAAATCAAATCTCCGAGTGTAATCAACGGCAGTTTTTTTGATTTGAAATACTCAAATTCTTTCTTTGAAAAACCGCCTTCCGACCCTATTACAACAAGAACCTTTTCCCCTTTTGTAATTTGATTGTGATTTAAGTATTCTTTTAAAGAAATATCGGCAGACCGTTCTGCAAGCACAAGAATTTTGTCAAAATTTTCTCCCAAAATGCTGTCTAAATCAGCCGGAGGAAAACAAGTAGGAATCTTTGCCCGTTCACACTGTTTTGATGCTTCATACATCACTCTTTGCCATTTATCACGCTTTTTCAGGGCAACTTTTTCCGTAACTGCACAATTATCGGTTATTACAGGATAAACACCTCTTATTCCAAGCTCTGTCGCTTTTTCCATTATTGTTAATTGTGCATCGCTCCTCAGGGGGGACTGTGCAAGATATAAATCAAAATCCAAATCACGTTTTGAGGGGTAAAATTTTTGAATTTCACAGGTAATTTCTTTTGAATCAATTTTTTTAATAATTGTTTCGTATTGAATTTGGGTTTCGTCAATCAAAAGTAATTTTTCGCCAATCCTTGCTCTCAATGATTTCGCAATATGTCTGTAATTTTCATTATCATTAATCACAGCCGTATTTTTGTTTATGTTTTTTGAATCAATAAAAAAGTGCGGCATATTAACCTCCGATTTCATTATATTATAAATGAGAATGTATATAAAACAATTAAATAAAAGCCGGTTTTTGTAACCGGCTGTATCCCATTATTATCGTAGTCTATTTAATTAAATATAAACTAATACTCCTTTAGTCTGTGAATTCTACTTAATCACAGTGAAAAACTTAAATTCCGCAGGCATAATTTTACCGAAAGACAAATTATTTGTTGCTGAAACAAATTTTTCTTCTATATAATCAGTTCCGTCAAACCTGTATTCCGAAACTATTGAATAATCACAGGAAAGTTCTATTGATTTGTCAAAAACCTCAGTCCCTTCTCTTTCTTCAGTCCATGAGTTTCCGTCCTGTTCAACAAGGAATTTTTCGGTTGGCGAATTGTAGTTTGCTACAACAAGAATAGAATTTTTTAATCCTTCTTTCTGGATATGCCATACAACAAAACCATCGTCATCCTGTCTTATTATATTAGCTTCTCCATCCGTAATAACAGAGTTGTTTTTTACAAATCTGTCTATTGCATCAAATTTTGAATAGAATTCGTAGTCTTTGCCTCTTTTCATAGAAATTTCCGACCCGATAACAGCCTCTATTCCGCCATTTGTATATGATTCGTCTCCATCTATATGCATAACGGGTCTTTGTGCAAATTTTCCACCCGGAATGAATTTATACTTGAACCACTTAAACAAAGCACCTTCTTTACCCAGCTGTGCCGGATATCTGTCAATCGCTTCAAATTCTCCGTCCTGATTGTTATACGTTTTCATAACAGATAACGGCGTTTTTGCTTCAGTCGAGGAATTATAGTTTGAAAGATACAAATTATCTTCAGAAATTGCTTCCGGAGTTTTTGAACTTTGAGAAACAATATCATTTCCCCAAAGCAAGTCAAAACCCATATCTTCATGGTATTCTTTGTAATAATTATCCCAAAGCATATATTCCGCAAGAGATGCAAAATAAGGAACTTCCTCTTTCATCGCAGAATTAAGCATCCCGAGAACTTTTCTCGGAGCTCTGTAGCTAATCGGAACACCATCTTTTTCGGAAACTTCATCAACTATATGATCAATATGGTCAACCCTGAATCCGTCAAAATTGTATTCCCTTTGCAGATTTTTCATATAATCAATAAAGAATTTTATCACGTCATTATTGTATTTCCCGCTTTCCAAACATACAAAATAGTATGGAGTTTGGCAATCAAGGTTCGCAAAATTAGTAACATCCTCTCCGTTAAATTTGTAATGCTTAAATGTAGGATAAGAAGCTCCCTCACTCATCTTGTCAAAAACAGGAACTCCCGCAGAACACCAGGCTCCGCCCGGAGCAGGCCACATCCCTTCTGAAATTAAAGCATTGATTATATCTCCTTGATTTTTAATATCACTTTCCGACATCTTTTTACAGTGAGAATTTCCGCTTACCCTGTTAATAATATTTTTAGCTTTTTTATGCAGCTTATCCTGAATACTTCTCTCCAGCATTGAATTTGAAAGAAAGGTTTTTGTTTCTTTTAATAATTCATCAATTTCATTAAAAATATTTTGATAATGTTCTGTTAATTCTCCGTATGTTTCGCCCTTAATTGATTTTTTATAAACACCTGTTACAATCTCTAAATCGTCATTTGAGTATTTATCTTTCAAGTCTTCTTTTACCAAATCAATATTTTTTACAAGCTCTGCAATAAGAGCATTTATATCAAACCATCTCGCACACTCGGGAGTTGTTAAGACAATCTTGGAAAATCTCCCTGTCTGTGGTAGTATATCATAAATTACAGGATGTCCGGCAAGCTGAGTCATTTGAATAAACATTTTAACCTGCGAATCTGCATCCAGCCCTGTTTTTTCATATATGGTTTTGTTTTCCAAAGCCTTACTTACACTGCTCGCTGTCGGCAAATATGCACATCCGAATTCCCTCGGATGAAACGGTATTAAATACATTGTGGTTGAAAATATACCGTTTTCAAGATTACCCGTCGGTAAAATAAGAAGCTGTTTTAACCAGTCCATAAAGTGACCGCAATCATCTTTTTCATTTCCGTTTCCAAGTCCGGCAAGGTTTACCAGTTTGATGTTATGACCTTCTTTTTGAAGCCAACTTGAATCCTTAACTTTATTTCTCGCAAGAACGCTTGTTTTCGTATAATTAAATTTTCCGTCTAAAAATACACCTTCATTTTCCCACTTCGTTTCAAGTGCAAAAAGAGTTTCGGCATAAGAAATCTCCTCAAGCGCTTTTATATGAGGATAGGGAAGATACCCGTATTTTTGCATTGTTGATTTTAAATATTCTTTCCTTTCATCCGATATTGAATCAAATGGATAAAGCTCTTTTAATTTGGAGTAAAAATCGTTTATTGACTCACTTGCGGAAACTTCCTTCTTAAACAGAAAATCTAGCATTCTTGTCTCCTTGTATAAATTGTGATTGTTGGATGTAACTAATTTGTATATGAATCATATCATGATTATATATTTATTTACAAATAAGTGTTAAGAAATATTAAGCAAACAGTGTCATATTTATTGTAAAAAAGAGTGGCGGTTTCGCTTTGCGAAACCGCCACTCAAAATGTTTATTCAAAACTAAACAAGCTCGACAACTTTTTGAGCATTTCTTTCTGCTATTTCAACAAGACTCTTTGAAACGGCAATCATTGAAATTTCTGAATCAAGTTTATTTACACAAGAACCGCATCCGATTGCGCTTGCACCTGATGCAAAAGCGAGTGATGCTGTTGTAGGATTAATACCTGTTGCTGTCATAATAGGCAAATCTATGTTTCTTGACAGCTCAATTGTGTTGGAAAGTGTAAGCTCGGCTCGTTCTACAAGTCCCCTTGCACCATTTGAAGGTTCTGCGGAGAAGTGTCCTTCTGTTTGAATCAAATCAACACCGATTTCCTCAAGTTCTCTTGCTAAGCTGATTTGCTCGCCAATTTCCAATTCGCCGGGAACTGTTACACAGAAAAATACGTCTGTATCAGAAAGCAGTTCCTTTGTGCGTTTAGCAAGATTCAAAACCTGAGAAGCCGTAAATGCTGTACCTTTTTTGTATAAAGCATCAAAATTACCCAATTCAATCGCATCAGCACCCAAAGCCACTGCATGTACCAATTCTTCCGGTACAATTGATGAAACAAAAATAGGCAATGTAGTCATTTCTCTAACCATTGCAACTATTTCAGGAGCAGCACATATATCAACCGCACTTGCACCTGCTGATTCTGCAGATTTTACAACTTTTGTAACCTTTTCGGAATCAAAATTATCAATACCGGCAATAATTTTTACTGCTCTTTTTTCTTCCAATGCTCTTTTAAAACTTTCAATTCTTGACATAATAATCTCCTTTTTGTATCGATTTTACTTAATTTTGAGTTTATTATACATGAAAATAATATTTCTGACAATAAAAAACTGACCCTGTTATCTAATAGAAAAAAGTCTTTTTTTTAAGGAAAACATTATTATGAAAAAACTTTTATCTGTTATTTTACTATTGTTAATCCAACCTGCGTTCGGTTTTGACAGAGAAGAAAATTCAATAATAACTCTTTATGAAAAAATAAATCCGGCAATCGTCTGCGTTGATTCACAAATTCACAGAGGCATGTCTTGCGGAACAGGCTGTATAATAGATAAATCCGGAATTATTTTAACAAGCGCACACGTCATAGGTTCGGGGAAAAACATTGTTATTACAATGTCTAACGGTCAAAACTACGATGCCAAAATTTACAAAAAATTCGGAGATAACGAAGATATTGTACTATTAAAAATATCTGCTCCACACAGTTTGGCTACCGTAAAATTTGGCGACTCGGAAAAAATAAAAGTCGGGCAGAAGGTTCTTGCAATAGGCAACCCGTTCGGGTTTAACGGAACACTTACTCAGGGAATAATTTCCAGAATAGATTACGTTAAAAATCGGATACAAACTGATGCCGCTATAAACCCTGGTTCATCAGGAGGCCCTTTGCTCAATAAGAACGGTGAAATTATAGGCATAAATCAGGCTATTTTTAACCCTGATGACAATATTTCAAACATAGGAATCGGATTTGCCATACCTATTAACTCTATTAAAGAATCAATGAAAACGCCCATAAAAAAACCGCTTTAAAATTCCTTCTTTACAAAACTTAACATTTCTCAAAAACCATGCAATTTTTTTTAGCAAAAAAACTTTATATAAATACAGGGGAATATTAAAGAGGAATTATTAATTGTGGGTAATTCAACAGTTGACAAAACAGATTCGACACATATTTATGCTACAACCAGAGCAGAATTTGACAAAAAGCAACAAGAAAAAATAGAAAAAGCTCGGGTTGCGGATACACTGCAAAATGGATTGTCCGGAACTAGTGAAACCAGTATTGCAAATAATATTTTAGAAGTTAACAGCACAAGAAATAATAAAATCACATGGGGCGAAATTGGAATGACGTCCGGTAGTATGGCGGCATTTTGTATTGCTCCTGAAATAGTTAAAACTGCGAGAAGCGGAAAAGAAGTAAAGGAATTATTCAGAGGTCAAGATAAATTTGTTTCTGAATATACAGACTTAGCTTCAGACACAAAAAAATTAATGCGTGATTATGAAAAGTTGTACAGAGCTGATATGAAGAGTAAGGATAAAAAAATTGCTAAGAAAGCAAAAAAGCTCTACAACAAAAGAATACAAGCTCTACAGAAAGCCTGTAAGGAAACAGATCTTGAAAAAAGAGCTCAAGAAATTGCAAATCTTAACCAGCAAGTCAAAGCCGAAATGGAAGTCGGAAACAGAAGCTGGTTTAAACGTATATTTAAAGGCAAAGAAACTGCTGAAGATAAACACAAGAAATTTGCAGAACGGAAACAGAAAGCTAATAAGTTTAATGGTAGAAATGCAGAAGTTAATAAAGGAATAAAATTTAAAAAGCCATCGCTCAAAGGTACTGGTATGATGGCAGGATTGACGCTTTTAAGTGAAGCAGGTAATGTGATTGGTGCATATCAGCAAGGCACGGAATACGGAAATAAACAGCTTGTACAATCTTCCGTAAGAACCGGAGTTTCATTGGGTGTATATGCCATTGGCGATTCTATAGGACAGTATGCAGGTCAAAAGCTTTTAAAAGGTGCTGCAACGGGTCATCGTCTAAAAGCTGTTTCCAGAGCAGGTCATAAGGCTATTGCTAAAGTTGGAGGCAAAGTCGCGGTTAAAGGATTGGCAAAACTGGCTGTTAAAGGCGGATGTAAGGCATTAGGCACAGCTATAGGTTCTGTAGTCCCGGGATTAGGTAACATAATCGGGTTTGCAGTCGGCTGTGCATTAGATTTAGTTATTTCTAAATGCGTATTGCCAAAAATAAAATACTTCCAAAATGATGCCATCGAAGAAGCTTCCGTTAAAAACGCATCTAAAGAGCAAAAATTGTCAATGTTAGAACAAAACTTTATGCAGGATAAAGATATTGATGGCTCAAAACTTGGCAGAATGAGATATAATCTTGAAAAGAATTGTACAGAAGAACGATATGCTGAAATGAACAGAATTCGTAATATTAAAGACAGCACACAGCGAGAAGAAGCTATGAATAAATATTTTGAAACATATTATCCTTCTCAACAATTAAATGCTGTAGCTTAATCAGGGATTTGGACAGACATTTCGCATGTGTCGCAATTAAATTTTAGCGAGTAAATTTGTGAATGCGAGTCTCTTAAAAGCAAGTTTTTATGAGACTTACACATATTTAACGCATATTTTATACAGTGTTTGCACCTCATTAATTCAATCTGTCTATTTGGCTGTTTGGTTTCAAACGAGGATTCAAGCACTTTGACTCCGCAGTTTTCGTAAAAAGTCTTTGCTTCTAAATTATGCACATTCGCTCTGTAATCCACCTCGGATAAAAAATATTTTGTGTGTTTTAAAGGTTTTTGATATTGCCTGTTTCCCTCATACACCTCTATTCGTTTCTGCATAAGTTTGTCGAAAAGCGTGCGCCGAAGTTCATTCACTCCGCTTATAGGGAGAAACGGAATTTCAACATCATGGGCGATTTTTATATCTGCGATATAAAAATCGCCCTCTCCTGTCTTTGAAAACTGTTTAACAAAAGTTTCTTTCATTTTTTCAGGGTTCTTTGCAATTTCTGTTGAAGGGATTTCGGCGCTTATTGAAACCCCGTCCTCGTCAGTAATTTTTAATACCACTCTATCGTGCTGAACTTGTTTCAGCATCTTACTATCTTGTATTTCTTCACACTTTTTTGCAAGACCCTGAAATAAATTCAGGGTAACGAAAGCCCCAATTTGTCTTTTTACAGGTTTTGCCAATTCTTTTTCAAACTCAACGTCAAGGTTTCTGTATACCTCATCTCCGATTGAAATATTGACCTTTTTATTGGGAAATATTTTTATTCCCACTCCTCGGTGGATGGTTAGGGCGTGAGCTGAATCTCGGATGCTGAGGTCTTCAACAACCACCTTATTCACAAGACATCCGTCATTGTTAAAATACAAACCGTCCTGAGGATGAATTTCTGTATCCGTTTCTATCACAAAACATCCTTTATTTACTTCAATAATTTTTCCCAAATACTCGCCCTTAGATTTGGGAGATTCCATGCTAAAACATTTACTCCTTTTTTTCAAGAAATATTCTGTAAACCCTCTGTTAAAACTCTTTTCTGGGTTGGGAGTAAATGGGTAACTCCAAGCGTCGCCTTCTGTCCTTCGGACAACTTCCCCCTCACGGTCTGCAGATTTGCCGGCAATACTGCCTGAAGAACTTCCTTTACCTAATAAATTCCTGTAATACGCAACAATATTTTTGACATATCCTGTATCTTTTAATCTTCCCTCAATCTTAAATGAACATATTCCGGCATTTATCAATTCATTAACATATTTACTCCCGTTAAAATCCTTCAAACACAGCGGATAAATATCCTTTGCAATAACATTTCCTTTTTCGTCAATCACGTCATATTGTTTTCTGCAAGGCTGCGCACACTCTCCTCTGTTAGCCGAGCGTCCTCCGATATATTGACTCAAATAGCATTGTCCGCTCATTGATACGCACAAAGCTCCGTGAATAAAGCTTTCCAACTCCAAATCGGGGTTTCCTTCGTGAATCTTTTTTATCTGCTCAATTGAAAGTTCTCTTGCAAGAATTACTCTTGAAACACCAATATCGTTGAAAAATTTAACTTTTTCGGGCAAATAATTGTCACATTGTGTACTCATGTGCAACGGAGGTAAGTGTAAATGTTTATCAAGGGGCTTGACGCTCCCCTCCCCATAGGGGAGAGTTGGAGTGGGGGCTGATTTGCTCATTAACCTTTCCAACAAACCCATATCCTGAATGATTATTGCATCCACTCCGATTTCTGCAAGTTTATAAACCATATCCACCGCTGCATCAAGCTCAGAATCAGTCAATATCGTATTAAGCGTAATATGCACTCTTGCCCAAAACTTGTGTGCATAATTAACAACCTCCTGAATATCCTCTAAAGAATTCGAAGCATTTTTCCTCGCTCCGAAAGCAGGAGCTCCCATATAAACAGCATCCGCACCGCAATCTATTGCAGAAAATGCGGTTTCTTTATCTTTTGCCGGTGCAAGCAGTTCGGTTGTTTTTTGCAAATTTCCATTTTTCATTTTCAATTTCTACATTCTTTTTCCAAAGATTGATTTAAAAAAAGACATAAAATTTCCGCCATTTTCGGCTCTGTCCTGATATTTTGAATAATTATCCTGTACAAATTGACTGCGTGGATCAACTTCTTTCAATCTTTCCATGTAATCCATTGCACCGGTGTAATCTCCTATTGAATCTCTGAATATTGCAAGTTTTTGAAGTGCGTTTGAGTTATTCGGTTCTAAAGTAACAAGCTTTTCCCAAAATTCGCAAGCTTTTGTATAATCCTTCAAGCCTTCAAGCTGCACAGCAATAGTTTCAATAATTTCAATATTTTTAGTGTTAAATTGGTAAGCTGTCATATATTCATTCAGGGCAACTTCTTTTTCGCCTTTAAGAATATTGTATTTTCCCCAATTCAAATGTTCGTTAAACGAATCCTCCATAGTTTCATAAATCAAAGCCCTCATCTGGTATATCAAAGGAGAATTCGGAGCAAGTTTTTCATATTCTTCAATCTGAACAAAAGCTTCGTCATACATATTTTTTTGAAAATAATACTGTGCAAGCAGAGAATGTATCAAAGGCTGGTTGGCATATTCTTCTTTAACTCCGTCTAAAATATTAAACGCTTCGTCATTTCTGCCTAAATCCATTAACGCACGTGCTTTGGTAAGTTCATTTTGTGTAAGCTTAAGTGCTTTTTCAGGTTGAGAATTTCTGATATAATAACCCGCAAGAATTTCTTTAAATTCTTCAAAACCACCGTTTTTAAGCCCTCTTTCAAGGATTTGAATTGAAGATATAATTCCTTCGGTTTTTTCATATAACTCCGCAAGTTTTATATATGGCATAGGGTTCTTTTCGTCATCATCAGCAATTCTAAGGTACATATCGATTGCTTCCTGAAACTTTTCTTCGCTTTCGGAAATACTTGCAAACAAATATCTTGCCGGAAGTGCTTCTGCATTGTCTTTAGCATGGGCAATCGCTTTTTTATAATCAGACTTTGCATAGCTCATCTGCTGTTGAAGCGCATGCATATTACCCCTTAAAAGATAGTATTTGAATTTATCCTCGCTTTGAAAAATATCGATAAGCTGTTCGTGTGCAAGAATACTCGAAGGATCAATTTCCAAAATTTTCCCGTAATAAGCTTTTGCCTCGTCTTTTTTACCGAGAATTAAGGCTAAATGAGCCAGTTTGGTAAGCAGTTCTACATCTCCTGAATTATGCGGAAGCTCCTTTCTGTATTCAGCATAGGCTTCATCATATTTTTCATCCATTTCAAATTGTTCTGCAAGTTTCATTATATTCTCCTAATTAAATTTGTTTTGTGCGGCAGCAATCCCTTCATTAAAATAGCATGTAATTCCCTGTTTTGCTATTGATAAGGTGTTTTTTAAAGTTTCCAATTCTTCGTTTGAAAAGTTTTGAAGAACGAAAACTTCCGCAGGCAGATTCGGCTGAGGACCTATACCAACCTTTAACCTTGCAAAATCCTGCGTTCCAAGATGTTGAATTATCGATTTTATCCCGTTGTGTCCGCCATCCGAACCATTTGCACGAAACCTTATTTTTCCCAAGTCCAATGACAAATCATCATAAACGATTAAAATATCTTCAACAGGAATCTTGTAATAGTCCATAACCGCTCTGACAGCCTCTCCAGAAAGATTCATAAATGTCGTCGGTTTTATTATTAAGTAATCCTCAACTCCGTTACGAAGATTTGTCATAAAACATTTTAGACGTGAATTTTCACGAAAACTCAGGTTATGATTGAGAGCAAAGCTGTCTGCAAGCATAAACCCCGTGTTATGCCTTGTGAAAGTGTACTTAGTGCCTATATTACCGAGTCCCGCTATAAGTTTCATCTGTTATTCCTTTACGTTTTCCCCCTCTCCCTGCCACCTTACAGAGGAAAGGAAAAAAGAAGCTGAAAATTTTATCTGAATCTTCGCATGTTTTTCATCATCTGGTGCATTGAAAGCTTACCCGCACCCTGCTGTCCGATTTTATTGCCCATTTTCGACATAGCACCTTTCAAATCAGACATACCTTTCATCATTTTCCGCATTTGTTCAAATTGATTTATGTACACATTTATATCATGAATCGGAATTCCCGAACCCTGTGCTATACGTCTTTTTCTTGAAGAATTCATTAATTCCGGATGTTCACGCTCCTCCGGAGTCATTGATTGAATAAAAACTTCAATCCTTTTAAACTGTTTTTCTCCCTCGTGCGAAATCATCTGTCTGTCATCTTTTGATATTTTTAACCCCGGAATCATACCTAAAATCTGCTCCATTGAACCAAACATCTTGATTTGAGACTGCATTTTTAAGAAATCGTTAAAAGAAAATTCTGCTTTTGCCATTTTCTTTTCCATTTCCCGTGCGGTTTTTTCATCGAAAACTTCCTGTGCTTTTTCGACAAGAGAAACAATATCCCCCATTCCCAATATTCTGTCGGCAATTCTTGCAGGATAAAAATCATCGAGGGCGTCAAGTTTTTCGCCCGTACCAGTTAATTTTACAGGCTTATGAGTGCAGTATGTCAAACTCAATGCGGAACCGCCTCTGGTATCGCCATCAAGTTTTGTAAGCACAATACCTGTAATTCCAAGCTGTGCATCAAAGTTTTCCGCAACATTAACAGATTCCTGACCGGTCATTGAATCAATTACGAGCAATTTTTCAGCAGGATGGAAAACTCTGTCTATAATAAGCAATTCTGCCATCATATCCGTGTCAATCTGTAAACGACCTGCCGTATCAAGGATAATAGTATTAAACCCGTTATCTTTAGCATAATTTATTGCTTCATGAACAATGTTTTGAACATCAGCATCCTCTTTTGAAAAGACTTCTACACCTATTTGTTCTCCTAAAGCTTTCAGCTGAGTAATTGCAGCGGGTCTGTATATGTCGCATGCCACCAGCAAAGGATTTCTTCCTTCTTTCTTTAGTTTGACCGCAAGCTTTGCAGAGGTTGTAGTTTTACCGCTTCCTTGAAGCCCCAGCATCATTATTAAATTCGGATGACCTGAATAATCAATAGGACTCGAATCCTTACCTAATAACAAAACAAGTTCATCGTGAACAATTTTTACCAATTGCTGAGATGGATTAACACCATGGATAACATCCTCTCCTTCTGCTCTTTCCTTAATGCTTGAAATAAAAGATTTAACCACCCTCAAATTTACATCAGCGTCAAGCAGAGCCCTTCTGATTTCCCTGAGAGCATCCTGCATATTGTCTTCGGTTAATTCACTCTGTCCAGAAGCCTTTGCAATTATATCCTGTAATTTATCCGATAATGAATCAAACATAAAAAACCCTTTTTACACATAACCGTATAAAAAGGGTATCATAAACAAGGAAAAATTTTAAGCGTTAAATATATTCATATTCTGCTCAATATTGTTATTGATAACATTTTGAATAGATTGAATCATCTGGCTGATAGCAGCATTTTCCGTTTCAAGATTTTTCATCCTCTGGTCAACTCTGCTTTCTTTAGAATTTATCAAACTTTTTTCGTATTCGTATTTTACAAGTGCTGCATCTCTTGCATCAGAATCGCTTACTTGAACTACATTCTTACAGTTCAATGCTATATCGGTGTTATATGTGTTTTCGTATGAATATTCACAATTGCCTTTTGATACAAACTCTCTGTCAACAGTTGTAATATTGAACATTCCGTTTTGCAACATCTGGTTTAAGTAATCGGAATCCGAAACTTCTCCGTAACATGACCAGCCTTTTTCCGCAATTGTAGAAAACAAAGAGTCATAAAATTTTATCAGATTTTCTTTATCTGCGGTAAATATCTGATTATACGCCTCCAAAGACTCTTTCATTATTCTTTCTGCTTCATCTCGTTCAGCCTGCCACGCATCGTGTTTTTGTTTATATTCCGCATAAGCAGCACTGTCTACATCGTACCAAACAGGATAAGTGTTTCCCTGCGCATCAGCATAAGCAGAACTTGCAAATGCACCACCCTCGGTTTTATATGCACCTATAAGTTTATCTATCAAGTCTTTTACACTAATTTCTGTTACATTTGGATTACCTAATAAACTTTCCTTAACGACATCACAAGCACTCTTAAATTTACCGGAATCTTCCAAAAAGTATTTGCCGAGGTTGGAATTTATAGCCTCCATTACAGAAGATATGTCGCTTGTCGAAATTTTTTGGTTTGAATCTTCGTATGCAGAAGCCCAATCTGATATACTCCCGGCACTTCCGAGTTTCTGCAACAAATTTTTCAAAGAATTTGAATCCTGATGAGTAAACGAACTGCGATTGAGCGGTTCTTGTTCATCAAGCTGGTATAGAGCATCCTGATTATCTAAAAACGCCATATAGTACCCGTCTGCATTGTCAATATCTTCTTCGCTTAAACCGGTAAGTCTTGCCAAAACCTCGCTTCTGCATTCACTCCAATCGCCGGGTGTACCGTCTGCTGATATCATTTCCGCATACTCTTTATACTTTTCGTCAACAACAACTCTCCCTTTCATATCGGTTAGTATATACGGATTATTCTGATTTACGGAATTCGGTGTCATTAAATTTGAATATGACATGTCAACATAATTAGCACTACCGCACGACATTTGCAATTTTTTTGTGCTTATTGATGCCTGATACTCTTTTGATACCTTATTCATGTCACGGGTAAGGCTCATTTTCTGCATGGAAAGCTTTGACAACTCGCATTGGATGTCATGCTTTCGTCTGGTTAATCCCAGAAATCTTGCTTGTGATGCCGCCATTCCCATAATTTGAACCGCTTTCCTTTATAGGTTTCCCTTGTTTTACATGTATTACGACTGATTGAACACAAACCTTTAACTTTTAATCCAAATTGTTACATTTCTTAACATAACGAGCTCTAACAGTTGCCTCAAACAGTTGTAAAGTTTTGTAACAAACTTTTTTAAAACTGAAATCAGTAAAAAATTTTTTACTTTATATAAGTGTAAGACGTAATTCAGAAGACATTAAGAGAGGCAATTAAATGGCTAGATTAGCTCAATACGACATTAACGCTTATGCAACTCAAATTTCGAGAGAATTTTATATAGCAGAAAATAGAGAAACCGACAAATCCTATATTTTGGAAGACGAAATGCAATTATTTGCTATGGATTTAAAATCGAGAGTCACTTTTATTTCTCGAGTAAAATCGTAATTTTTTTTAATTTACATCTTACTATCTTACTTACTAATTAATTTATTAAATTCCCCAAACTTACTTATCTTAGCGCCTTGTTCAACCCGAATAAGGCTTTTTTCTTGTTGTTTTTATTTTATGATAAGAATATAATATTCTTATACCGCTTGGGGACTGTAATATAAATGAAGAGAGCATTATTTATTCCTATAATACTTATGTTGTTATGCGCTGTAAATTCGGCATTTGCAGGCAGTGTATTTGAGCCGTTTATGCCCGCAGTAAACGAGATTATTTTTAATGAATCCACATTTAACATAGATGTAATTGATCCTGCAACTTCGACAAACTCTAAAGGTATAAACTATCCGGGACTAAGAGGCTCTAACCAGCTTGTAGTTTATACTCCAAGTTACGGTTTTCGTACTGGCACAAACGAATTCGGCACAGAAGCAATTATTTCAGACGGAATTGTTACTTCTTTGAGCGGTGCAGATTCTTTGATTCCCGCAGACGGGCTTGTCATAAGCGGTCACGGGAAAGCAAAATCTTGGATTAATGAACATGTAATGGTGGGGGCTAAAATACATATTGATGTAGAAAATAGAACCATAACGTCATATATAACTTCGGATACATTTCTTTTTGCAGCGCAGGAAAGAGTAAAAGAAGTTCAGGACATGCTCTCTTACTACTGTAAGAATTGTTTGAACTATAACGGCAAAAGAACCGAGCAGAATCTTACAAAAGCTCAAGATTATATCTATAAAGCCCAAAATAACTCTGAAGAAGCTCAAAAATATTCGTCAAAAGCAATTGAATACGCAAATCTGGCTATGTCTACCGTAGTCCCTTATGATTCGTCAGAAATTAAAGGTGTATGGATTCGTCCGACGTACTTTGGCAAAAAAGATATAGAAACAGTTCTTGATAATCTTGAAAATGCAGGTATTAATAATGTTTTTTTGGAAACTTATTATCACGGCAAAACAATATTCCCTTCAAGAACAATGGAAAAATACGGGTTTATTAAACAATATGAGGATTTCCAAGGCTTTGACCCTTTAAGAATATGGATTAACGAAGCACACAAAAGAGGAATCAAGGTTCATATCTGGTTTCAAACTTTTTATGTAGGAAATACTCCGCCGGAAACTAATCCGCTATATATTCTTTACAAACATCCGGAATGGGCAAACAGGCAAAAAAAGAACGCTTTTGACGAAAAAGTACCGTATTCCGTCTCTGAACATAACGGATATTTTATAGATCCTGCTAATCCGGAAGTTCAGACATTTTTATACGAATTACTCTGTGAAATCATTAATCGATATAAGCCAGACGGAATTAATCTGGATTATATAAGATACCCACAGTCTTTAACACCGAATTATTCTAATTATGATATGTCCAACTGGGGTTATACTCAGTTTGCGAGAGAAGAATTCAAAGAAATATACGGAATTGATCCTATAGAAATCGGTGGAAATGATGCTCTCTGGGCATACTGGAGATTTTACCGTTGTTCAAAGATTACCAATTTTGTACAAAAAATAAGCTATCTCTGCCGAAGCAACAGAGTTGAGCTTACCGCAGTTATATTTCCGAACAGAACAAGTGCAATAGATACAAAACTTCAGGACTGGAAAAGCTGGTCGGTCAATAATTTTGTAGACGGTTTTACTCCTCTGTTTCTTACCTGTGATGATAAAACCGCATCAAATCTTATGGAAGAAGTTTTGCGAAACAAATCAAACGGGACAAAGCTTTATGCAGGTTTGTTTGTAACATTTATGAACGGTGCAAATACTGACTTAATAAAACAAATCCATGTTTCAAGAACATATAATCTTGACGGGATAATCATATTTGATTATGCACATTTCGGAAACAATTATATTGATGCATTGACGCAAAGTATTTTAAAACCAAACGGCAGAGATGTCGTTATAAGCAATTCCGGATACAGAAAACCTGCAAGCGTGGTTAAATTTAAGTCAAGGAGTGCCAAACGTGACAAATGAAAATCAAGACAACAAAAGAAAATACATAGGCATCTGGTTTGATTGCTGTGGTACATACGGCAGAATTTATAAATCCAAAGACGGTACAATGTATCGGGGCAGATGTCCGAAATGTTTGAGACCTGTTTATGTCAGAATCGGAGGAGAAGGTACTGAACAGCGGTTTTTCCGAGGGGGGTAAATGTATCGGGGTAAATGTGCAGGGGTAAATGTATCTGAATAAATGGAGGAATAAAGATGGAGCACAGATTAGATAATTTAAGAAAAGAAAACGAAGTTTTAGATATTTTTTGCAATTTGGTTTCAATTCCATCGCCATCATTGAAAGAAGAAAAGGTTATTGAATGGATATTGAATTTCTGCGGAATAAATGGAATAGAAGCAAGACTGGATGATTACGGAAATGTTTATATAAATGTTCCTGCAACTGATTCATCAAAAGAACCGATTATGCTATCTTCTCACATGGATGTTGTTGGAGACGACAGCCCTGTTAATATTTATCTTGATGAGGAAGGTTTTATTCATGCTGAAGGAAGAACCCTTGGTGCTGACGACAAAGTAGGTGTAGCATGTGCTTTAAAATTGGCAAAAGACGGAGTAAATGGATTTTTAGGTCAAAACGGAGGGCTTGAAATCACGTTCACACGAGATGAAGAAACCGGCATGAGCGGAGTTGAACACGTCGAATTTGATAAAATAAAATCAAAATACATTCTTGTATGTGATGCGGACAAGCTTGGTCAACTCCAGATTTCAGGTGCCAGTTATACTAACGCAAAAATCACGGTTAAGGGGCTTAAAGGCGGACATTCCGGAATTGATATCGGGGATTCTTCCCGCTTAAATGCCGGAAAACTTATTGCCGAACTTCTTGCTGAATTTCCACAGGGAGCTTATTACAGCGATGAAACAGGTGTAATTACATCATGCAATTTAGGCGCTATAGTTGCAGGCGGGATTCAAAATTCGGTTGCCGCAATTGTTGAAAAAGGAATTAAAACCAGCGATTATATAACAGAAATTATGAAAAAAACCTCTACAAATATTATTAATACTTTAGGCATGGCTTCTTATTCAATCCGAAGCGCCTCCGTTGCAAAGGAAAACGAGCTTAAAGATTTAATGAAATCGATTGTTGACAAATTCAATGAAAAATACAAAGGTCTTGCGGAGGCACGAATTGAATTTGAAGTTCATTTGCTTCCGTTTGAAAAAGCAGAGGACAACAGAATAGAAAAAGCTCATACAAGAGCTTGTGAAACAGCCGGAATCAAAAACGATATTTCATCCTTCCATGCTGGAGCAGAAACACATATTTACTGCCATAACAAAAATATTAACGGCGAAACATTTATGCCGTCATTATTGGGGCTTGCAGATGTATATAATATGCACTCCGCTTCCGAAAAAGTTGACTATAAAACTTTGCTTAAAGGTTACGAAGTCATCAAAAATACTTTTTTGGAATTTAATCGTTAGACATAGCAAATTTTTTTTTTACAGTTTTTATCAGATGTATAGGAGGAATTATGAAGCTAGTAAGCCTTAACTCTTTAAGACAATATCCGATTTTAAGAAAAATTATGCCCAAAAAGCATGTGGAAATTCCTGCGGAACTTAACGACCAGGCTTATAACAAACTTGCCGAGCATCAAAACGCATTTGATTATCTTGCAAATAAATATAATCTGAAATACAAATTTTTCAGTATAGACCAGGATTCTTCGCGTATTCGTTGTTCAATAATGGACGGTAAATGTTTTGTTGGCTCAGAAACAACAGTTAGAAACAATGAGTCGTTTGGAGATTCCGCACACAAGATTTACGCATTAACGAGCGAAGTTTTGGATATTTATAAACGCCAACGCCGATAATCAATCCTTATTTAACAACTTTGAGCAGTCGTTCCCAAACTTCTTCAATTGTCCCGTTTGCATCAATTTTTCTTAGCACACCTTTGTTTTGATAAAAATCAATTAAAGGTGCGGTTTGTTCGAAATATGTTTTAAACCTTTCCTCCGCAATTTCTTCAGTATCATCAGCACGGGTTTTCAATTCAACATTACATTTGTCGCAAATATTTTCTACCTTTGACGGTTTAAACTTTTTATTATAAATTTCTCCGCACTTAGGGCAAGATTGGCGATGAACGATTCTTTCGATAAGAATTTTGGTATCAATATCAAAATATACTGCAGTCAAAGATGCATCGATGTCTTTGTCATTCTTAATATTAATGTCCTCAAGCTTCAATGCCTGCTCCATACTTCTCGGATATCCGTCAAGCACATATCCGTTAGCACAATCAGGCTGAGCCAGTCTTTTTGCGATAATTGACGCAACCAAGTCGACAGGAACAAGGTGTCCTTGGTCAATATGAAATTTTGCTATTTTTCCTTCTTCCGTCTCTCTTGCTATTTCGGCACGCAAGAGCGAACCTGTGTCTATATGAGGAACTCCAAAATATTCAGCCAATCTGCTCGTTTGCGTTCCTTTACCACATGCCGGCGGGCCTAAGAAAATCAACTCTTTTTTCATTGCTCTGTCTCCTTATCTTTAACAATTATAACCTTAAATCTCTATTTTGCCAATCGGGCAGGAGTAAATGGGTGGGGGGGGGAATGTGGGAAATAGAGCGTGGGAAATGGGGGAATAGAGGAATGAATCACTATTTGACAAATAAGTAAACAGCCCGACTGTAGTCGGGCTGTTTACTTATTTATTTAGTATGTTTAGCCTAAAATATCATCATAGTCTGTTTCATGACCTTCGTGATTGTTGTCTGTATTGTTATCATCGTCTTGAAGTAGTTCTTCAGCAATTTGTTGAAGGACAACAAGAACTCTTTCACAACATTCATTACAATTACAGTTGTTTACAACATATTGCGGAATTGCATTCAAGATATTGAGTAAATCGTGGTGGTTTTGAGCACCTTTTTCATTGATTTCTGCTACAATAGCATCTTTAGCTGCGTTTACAACAATCTGGAAGTTTTGAAAATCCGTATGAAGCTGTTGTAATACCGCACCGTTAGCACCAGTCTGATTGAGAAGTGCTAGCAACAATGCTTCAATACCAGACAAATCAACGTCTGGAGTACCTAAATCAAGGCTTTGTAAGTATGCTCTGATTTCTGAAACATTCATTCCTTGAGTTTCAAGCATGCTAATTATTGTTTCCAATTGTTGAATTTGAATAGCTTGATTAGCTCTAATTGCAGCAAGATCGCCGCTTTGTTCGTTTTGGTTTGCAATTATAATTGCCAAATCTGCAACAATTTCCTGATTTGCTGCTTCAAGGTTGCCTAATTTTGCAATTATTATCGCATTGTCTTCCCTGTCTGCATTATATGCTCTTGCTTGCATTGCAATTACTTGATTAATTTTAGCTTTCAATTGAGCAGTCATTGAATCCATCTTGGCTAGTAACATCATAATGCCTTGCCTTTGAGAAGCTGTTAATTCATTAATAATGTCGCCTAGAGCTGCGATACCTGCTTGAATGTCTGCATCAAATTGGTCGAATCTTGCCATCCATTGTAAGAAACGAGCCTGATCAGCATCATTGAGTTCATCCATCTTAGCCATTAATCCTGCAATACCAGCCTGTATATTAACGTCTAAGTCTTGAATGGCATTCATAATAGCGGCTGCTTCGTTAGCTCTGTGTTCATCCATTTGACGTAATAGCTCCATTAATTCTTCAAATTGTTGTGCTTGCTGAGCGGTTAAATTACCAATCTGATTTATTAAAAAATTCATTAACTGGATTATCATCGCATTTGCTGCGTTGTTTGAATCTTTTATAGAAATTGCAATCGCAAGAATTTGTGTTAACAAATCATTGTTAGCTGCTGCCAATTCATTATTCTCTTGAGCTAATTCATTGTTTATATTAACTGCGGCTTGTAAATTCAATAGTATTTCTTTAATCTCTTGATTGTCGCCTGCGAGAGTTGCAAAACCGTCGCCTAAGATACCTGCAATTTCATCAAGTTTTGCACCATGTTGGATAAGGATTTCAATAACCTGACCTAAAAGTTGATTGTTATTTGCAAGCAAGGAGTTCATTGTAGCTAATTCAGCCATCAACTGTGCCCAACGTGCTTCATCTTGGTCATGCAAAGCTTGTAATAATGCTGCTATTGTGCTGGTATCAATATACACCTGAACATCAACAGCAACATCGCCTTCTTGAACATTGACTTCTATAGGGTCAGCTTCGCAAGAAGTTAAAAACAGAGTTCCCAATGTAGCTGTAATCGCAGTTGTAGACATCGTTGCGCCAAGACCTATAGATGTAACAAGATTTTTTAAACTCTTAAAGAAATTTTTGTTCGGTAAATAATTGGAAGCAAACCACCCAGCATCTTCTTTGAGGTTTTTCAGAACTCCTAATTTACTACCCTTAAATGAGGGTGTAAAAGTATCTCCTTGAGAATCACTTACCGGAACTTGCGGTGCCGGTTCTCCTTCTTTTAATTTCATTTGGTTAGTTACCGCCTTAAAACCAATCACGTTTTGTACTGAATTCATTGCATTCTCCTTTTAAATAATTCCATACACTTCACTTGTACTTGATATAATGTTCGTGAATGGAAAAATTGCTACATAACGATAACAAATTTTACAAAAGTTCACATTTAGAGAATGCGAAAAAAGTCGAGGGGCAAATGTAAAACAGATTGTACTTAATACTACAAGTTTGGAAGTAAATAGGAAAACAATTTTTCGAACTTTTTTAAATCAGAAACGACGGAAAATGTCTAACAAATACCTTTTCTTAAACGAACAATTGCACCGCCGTATGTCATACCCGCGCCAAAACCGCAAAGAATTGCCGTTGTTCCGAGTTTCAATTTGCCATGCTCAACGCTTTCCGCTAATGCCAGAGGAATCGATGCGGCAGAAGTATTCCCATATTTTTCAATATTTACAACAACCTGCTCGTCAGTATAACCCAATCTTTCCTGTATTGCTTGAATAATCCTGAGATTTGCCTGATGCGGAACAAGATAATCTATATCTCCGGGCTTCATTCCTGCCTTCTCAACCATTTCGCTCACAAACTGCGGAACTGTTCTTGCCGCAAATTTGTATACTTCTTTGCCGTTCATAGTTATTTTCGATTCACGTTCTTTGCAAGGAGCTACAAGAGGACAATTCTGCCCCGAAAGCGGATATTCAATCATATCTCCGATGCTTCCGTCAGAACATATATCCAGTGCAATTAAATCATCAACACCATCATCAGAAGCTGTTACAACCATTGCACCTGCAGCATCCCCAAATAAAATCGATATCGAACGGTCTTTCCAGTCCAAAAGCCTTGAGTTGTTATCCGTTGCAACCAATAATATATTTTTATACATGCCGGAGGCTATAAAACCCCTCGCAATACTAAGTGCATAAATTAATCCCGTACATGCCGCAGTAATATCAAAAGCAGGAATGTGAGTCGTTATTCCAAGTTTTGCCTGAACCAAACACCCGATTGTAGGATACAATCTCGGAGGTGCAGATGATGCAGCAATAATCATATCAATGTCTTCCGGCTTAATTCCGGATTTATCAAGAGCTTTTTTTGCTGCCTCAAAGCCTAAGTCAACAGCATCCTGATTTCCGGAAACCACTCTGCGTTCTTTTATGCCGGTTCTCGTATAAATCCATTCATCCGAAGTTTCATACAACTTCGTCAAATCGTTGTTCGTGACAATCGTATCCGGAACACTATAACCGATACCCGCTATTTTTAGAGGTATTGCATTCTTTATCATTTTAAAATTTCTCCCGCCTCCTCTATGTGATACTATCGGCAATCTTTTTATTGATACCCGTTTCTACAGCCTCTTTTGCCACTCTTACAGCATTCTTTATTGCATAAGCTTTACTTCTGCCATGAGAAATTACGGTTATACCTTTAACTCCCAAAAGAAGCATGCCCCCGAATTCCTCATAATTGATTTTCTCATGGATTCTTTTCATAAACGGTTTTGCCAGTGTTCCTATAATCATACCAAGAATGTCAGACTTAAATTCACTTTTAATCATCTTTAGAAGCAGTGAAGCCGTGCCTTCGGTAACTTTTAAAACAACATTGCCGACAAATCCATCGCAGACAATAACATCACATACATTCAGAAACAACTCTCTCCCTTCAACATTCCCCATAAAGTTGAATGTTTCTTTTTCTTCTTCAAGAATGTTGTACGTCTGTTGAGTAAGCTCATTACCTTTTCCGGCTTCTTCTCCGATATTCAAAACGCCTACTCTGGGATTTTCAATACCAAGAACATTTCTTGAGAATATCATACCCATGCTTGCAAACTGTTTCAGCATTTGCGGAGTACAATTACTGTTCGCTCCGCCGTCTATAATAACAATCGGTTTTTTCATCGTTGGAAGTGTGACCGCAATAGCAGGTCTGTCTATCCCCTGAATTCTTCCCAAGCCAAACAAGCTCGATGCCATTGCTGCCCCAGTAGAACCCGCCGCAACAAGTGCATCGGAACTTCCTGTTGCAACCGAGTTTACGGTCAATACGATTGAAGAATTTTTCTTTTTTCTTATTGCCTGCCCCGGAGCTTCGCCCATTTCAATTACTTCGGAAGCATGGGTAATTTTTATATCAAGAGCTTTGACATCAACTCTAACCCGCCTGCTCTTTCCCGCTTTACCGCAGGAAGACATAAACCCTTCCTGCTGGATTTTTTCAAGACATTCTTCAATCCTGTCCTGCTTTCCCACAAGTTCTATCGCTACGCCATATTCTGCCGCAGCCCAAACAGCACCCGCAACTATTTCAAAAGGTGCGTGATCTCCTCCCATTGCATCTACCGCTATTCTGGTCATTTAACTCTTTCCCCTTTTAAAAATTGAAAATGGAAAATGGAAAAGAAAAAGTTGTATTATATAATTTTCAATTTCCAATTTTCCATTTACTAACTATTCTTCTGTTTTTTCTTCTGCTTCTTCTTTTACTTCTTCAGCTTCAGCTTTTACTTCTTCAACAACTTCTTCTTTTACTTCCTCAACGGGTTTTTCAGCTTTTTTCGCCGTTGATTTTTTTGAAGCTGATTTTTTTGCCGGAGCTTTCTTAGTTTCTTCTACTTCGGAAGCGTCAACAAAACCTTCTGATTTTCTTGAAACAACTTTGCCTTTGTATTGACCGCATGCTGTGCAAACTGTGTGTGCAAGCATTTTTTGTCCGCAATTAGGACAAGTTGTTAAAGTCGGCTTTGTAGCCTTCCAATTACTTCTTCTTTTTCCTTGAGCACTATGCCCTGTTCTTTTCTTTGGTACTGCCATTTTTCCTATACCTTTCTGATTTTCATGTTACTTATATTTCGGGTTAATTTTTTACCGTAATACACTGTAGAAATGTTTGTATTCTAGTCTTTTCGCTCAATTTTGATAGTCTTAAAAACATCCATTCTATCATCGTGAACTTTTATATCTTCATCAGATACAAACATCCCTTCATTACAATTTATACCACAAACCTTTTTATTTGGTAAAGATAATATTACGGATTGATACAATAAGTCATAAATATCTATTTCGTCTTCTCCGTTAAGATCGGTAATAAACTGTCCACGCTTGAGTTCTAACTCTTGACCATATTCCTCCTGCAAGGATTGTTTTGCATAAGTTTCTTCAATATCAATATCCAAATTGTATTCAAATTCGTTCAAACATCTGTCGCAAGTCAGATTCATTTTTCCTTTTGCACTTCCTGTAACTTCCACGAATCCGCCTATAGATTTTAAATCAAGTTCGGCCTTCAAATTGCAGTTCAATTCTTCTATGCAGTCGTCAAACGAATAGTGCAAAGTTTTATTGGGTTCAAATTCAATGTCTTCAATTAATATTTTGTGCATTATTGATAAGGTTCTTCCTGTAAAACAAGTCCTGCCATTTGTGTCGATACAAAACAAAGCTTTTTAATAGGCCCAATCGGTTCTTTTTCAACCAGAACCGGAGTAGGACTTTTCATAAGCTGTTTCAACTCCGCATATACAGCCTGCGGATTGTCAAAATACATTACTACAGGCGTTGCAGAACCTTTTAAAAATAAGATTACAGCCTGTCTCGTTTTTTGAGGTGCTCCGAAATTTTGAACCATGTCAACTTTGATCTCCGCTTCCGACGAGACGAGCGTCGCTCAATCTACCATCGACCTCCGTGCC
>CALYTW010000013.1 GCA_945487905.1 uncultured cyanobacterium | reverse complement strand
TTGTTTATCGCTTACATATATATAAAGTATTTTCAAAAGATATAATTTCACAACCAGACCAAATTTGTTACAATTGTTTACAATTGCTGTAAAACATGCTATGATTCTTTCATATACTAAGTGAGAGGCTTCTATGGTTCAGATTTCAAAAAAGCTGGTTGTTAAACACGGTGTGACGGTTGAGAATACGAGAGATTTAACCAACGCTCTTGATATTTCTATGGCTGAATTTTATTGTGTTAATAAGGATTATGAAAAAGGTTTAAAGGCGTTTAAAAAAATCATGCCTTACCTGAACGATCAGGACAGAAATTTTGCTATGTCTAGGTATATTGAACACGCTTTGAATTATGGCGGAATTTTGGTCAAAGCATCAAAATATGCTGATGCAATAGAGTTATATCGCAGTTTAATGGATTTCCCCGGATTTCCTGTCTGTGTTTATAAAAATATCGGTCTTTGTATGAAAAGCTTGGGAAATGTCGATTTGGCGATTCGTTTTCTAAAGCAGTTTGAAGAAATTTCTCCGGATAAAGAGGATGTTTATGTTTATCTTGCAGATATTACTTATTCGGATATTAAAGATAATCTTAAGGCAATTGAGTATTATGAAAAAGCTCTTATTAATAAGCCTGACAATTTTGCAATATATAATATGCTGGGACATTTGTATTCAACATATTATCAGGATAAGTTTAAAGAGAAGCAGATTGAGTATTTGAATAAAGCTTATCAATTAGCACCAAACAACAGGATTGTTGTTAAAAACCTCGCTTATGTATATGGTAAGTTCCATGAAATACAAAAAGCTGATGAATTTTATGCAAAACTTATGTATCTGAATCCTACGCACTCCGATTTGCACTCTTATGGCGCATATCTGGTTCAGCACAAGCGTTTTGCAGAAGGATTTAAGTTCTTACAGCACAGATTCTTGAAAGAAGATTTGAAGGGTGTCTCATTCCCGCCGATATTCTCAAATAAAAAGAAAAGATGGTCTTTGAAGAATGATATTACCGGCAAACATATTCTGGTTCATTTTGAACAGGGTTTTGGCGACTCAATTATGTTTGTACGTTTTGTAAAACAATTGAAAACAATGTGCGGAAAGGTAACTGTTGCTGTTCAGAACGGATTAATTGATTTGTTTAAAAGCTCAAATTTAGGTATAGATATATGTACTGAAGCGGAAGTAAATAATTTACACTATGATTACTATATTCCGATGATGGATTTGCCTATTGTATGTGAAACTAAACCTGAAACAATTCCTCTGGCAGAAGGATATTTACATGTTAGGGAGGAAAAGGTTAAAGAGTATGGCGAAAATTATATTAATGAAAATAACAAATTAAAAATAGGCATAGCCTATGAAGGTACGCTGGCTTCAAAAGAAACAGATCGTGATATTCCTTTGCCGTATTTGTACCCTTTAATGCAAATGCCGGAAGTTGAAGTATATAGTTTTCAGGTAGATGACCTTTCTCATCAAATGGATAGAGTTCCCCCGGGATATGAATTTATAAGACTTGGCGGAACATTTAAAAATTGGGAAGATACTGCGGCGGCAATGAAAAATATGGATTTGATTATAACTACCGATAACGGTGTGATGAACCTTGCAGGAGCTCTTGGCGTAAAAACATTCGGTTTGTTTAATAAAATTACTGAATGGCGCTGGTTTAAAGTTGACGGAGAAGATATTGCGTGGTACAAGAGTATCAAACCTTTTCAGGCACCAACATCAAAAGCTTGGGATATTCCTGTTAACAGGGTAATTGAAGATGTAAGGAAATTGTGTGCTTTGAAGGCTGAAGCGGAGGCAAAGCATGCAGTAAAGCCAAAAACTGCTTTAAAATCTAAATCAAAAGTTTTAAAAATTGAAAAAGAACCTGCTAAAAAGTCTAAATCGAGAACTGTAAAACAAGCAAAATCAGTTAAAACAACGACTAAGCCAACAGAAAAAAAGCCGGCGAAACCGGTAAAAAAGACAACCCAAAAAGATTAGTAATAGCGGGGGTGCTGTCTGAAAGACAGCACCCCCGCTGTTCTTTTAAAATCGTTGTTCGTTGTTTGGAGAAAAGGTTTTCGGTGTACCGGTGTTTTGGCAGACTCCGAATTGACAGCTTGCATTATAGCCATAGTCTTCATCAGTAGAGCCGAACATTCTCAGACCTCTTGCCGGTGCAATTTCCCTTTTAAGGCTGGTTGCAGAGGGTGTCGGAACAAATGTGTTTGCACTGCTGTTTTTGGGTATTGGCATTGTCAATGGATTTGAGCTTTGTGTCTGCTGATATTCAGCTATACACGCACTGTCGCTGATAGGGCAGGATGCAAAAACCGGATATGAAGTTAAAATAAGGATTAGGGGCAAGATTTTTTTCATATTTACCTCCGTTTCTTTAACTTTATTGTAATATCCGTTCTGCATTTTTCATTACCTGAACGTATACCGCAAAAGGTATAATATAAAAAATGTGCCTGAACTTTCAGTTTTAATTTAGTTATGGTATAATTATGATTGTTTTTATACACAGGGATTAGCTAAGAGAGCAAGATTTTATGAAAATAAATAGAATAGCAGTAATTTTATGTTTGCTGGCACTTACGATTAATGCCGCCTTTGCCATTCAGGATCTAAAACAACCCAAGAAGAATAAAACCAAAACAGAACAACAGGTATACACAAATGAAATTCATTCGGTTTTGTCGCTGGACGATTGTGTGAAAATTGCAATAGAGAATAATCCTGTTATCAGTGCATCAATATATGATGAAGAAGTTTATAAGTCGAAAATAGGGCAGGCATGGGCTAATTATTTCCCGAGTATAAGTGCGGGTGCTGATATTTCAAGAAGCGGAACAAAATATACACACCTTAAGAACTTACCGCTTCCGTACAGTCGTTTATATAATACGATTGGTTATATCCCCAATGTTTCTGCTGATATGCTTCTTTTTGACTTTGGAAAAACCAAAGCATCGGCGGATTCTGTAAAAAACTTGTATCAGGCAAGCAAAGAAAATACAAAAGAAAATATTAACACGATAATATACGGTATTAAGTCGACTTATTATAATATTTTGTTTGCTCAGGCACAGGTAAAAGTATATGAAGATACGGTAAAAGATTATCAGTTACAGTTGGAACAGGCAAAAGGTTTTTATAAATTCGGTACAAAGCCTAAAATAGATGTGGTAACTGCTGAGTATAATTTGGGTAAAGCCCAATTGAATCTTGTAAAAGCGAAAAATGTTCTTGAAGTTGCACAGGTACAGCTTTCTAAAATAATGGGTATTCCCGAGTATAAAAATTACGAACTGTCCGATAAATTATTGTTAAACAGATATGATATTACGGAAGAAGATGCCATAAATAATGCTTTGGAGATGCGACCCGAACTTTTGTCTGCCGAAAAAACAGCAAAAGCTGCTAAAATGAACCTGAGAGCGGCAAGAAGACAATTCACGCCGGATTTGGGTGCTTACGGAAGTTACGGCAACGGATTGGGTAATGCTTATGATATGCGTTCAATGCAGGTTGGAATCGGGTTAAAATACACAGGACTGAATCTTGTAAATATTAAAAAACAGGTTAATCAGGCAAGAGCAGAATTTAATAAAAGTCAGGCGGAATACAAATCTGTTAAGGATGAGGTTTACTTGAATGTTAAAAAGAACTATATAGACTTGCAAACTGCTGCGGAATCAATTGTTATTGCCAAACTTGCTCTTGATCAGGCAGAAGAACAGTATAGACAGGTTACGGGAAGGTATAAAGCCGGAGTCGGTAATGCAATAGAGTTGAAAGACGGAGAGAATACGTATTTGAATGCACGTTTGGACTTTTACAATGCAATGCTTAATTATAACGTAACGGCGGCAAGTCTGGAAAAAGAAATAGGTGTTCCGCTTGTTATGTTAGAAGAAAAAGTATTAAACCTAAATCCGGAAGATATATAAGCATTAGATTAAAGTTTCTTAGCACCTGGAGAATTATTCAAATCAGCTTCTGTTCGGGATGTGCGAAACAATTTATTTGAAAAATTGATTAATAAACTTCAGGCAAATTCTAATGATGAAATTTTTATAAAGCAAGTGATATGGAAAAAGCAACCCTGCTCATGATACCAATATAATTTTGCCGATAATTCAACATTTAATACGTAAATGTGGCTGATTGTAACAACTTAATTCTGATTTATAATTAAACATGATAATATATAGTTAGTGTTTCAGATGATGAGGGTGTGCTAAATGAGAAAATTTTATAGGGGGTTATTAATTGTTCTATGCATGTTAATTTGCGGTATTTCTTTTGCATCGAACACAGAAGAAGTTAAGCAAAATATTATTAAGCAGGCAAAAGAAATGGGGGTTGAGCCTGCGATAGTTCTGAGTATTGCAAAAACCGAATCCGGATTTAATCAATCAGCATACGGTGCCGGCGGACATATAGGAGTATTTCAATTGTCTCATTCAACAGCCAAGCCTTTGGGGCTAGACCCATACAAACTCGATGATAATATAAAAGGCGGAATAACCTATTATAAAAATATGTATGACAGATTCGGGTCGATGGAACTCGCCGTCGCCGCATATAATTCCGGGCCTGAGGCTGTAAAACGGAGTGGAAATACTGTCCCTAAACATTCTCAGAGATTTGTTACAAGGATTATGACAGATTATCAGAGCTACAAAGGTATGGGGATTTAATTTCGGCAGTTATAATCCTAACTTGTCAAGAATTTCTTCAATTTCAGGAAACTTCTGACAGTATTTTTCATAACAAAGGTTTTACCGTCTTTAATATTCCTATTTTAATATCTCTGCCTGCTGTTTGTACTATTTTCCCGCTACTCATATTTTTAGTCACTTCGCTTTCTTTGTTTAATTTTCCACCGTAACAACTGCTCTGTGCCATAAACGAAATTATTAAAATTGAAAGTAAAAATTTTTCATTTTATGTTCTTTCCTTTACCGGATAAAATTTGTAAAGACAGTTTCTTCTTTTTTCGGCATTGGGATACCTGCTTTTTCTCCTGCTTCACGGCATTTTAAATGCCAAGCCATGTTTCGTGCAAGAATCCTCATATTCTGCATTCCTTCCAAATCTTGCTTAACTTCATCTGCTGTAGCTCCGTGTACCATATTCCAATATCTTCCTGAGATGACAGGCATTTGTGAAATCGTGAAATATTTATTAAGCTGGTCTAATGTGGCAGTTGTGCCGGCACGTCTGGCACTTGCTATTGCGGCAGCAGGTTTATGTTCAAAAACTCCTTTTCTGCTTCTAAAACTTACAAAAAACGCTCTGTCCAAAAATGCTGTTATACCTCCGCATGCCGAACCGTAATGAACCGGAGATCCAAATATATAACCGTCAAATCCCTTTGCATATTCCACGAAGTTATTAACATCATCATCATTGATTATGCATTTCCCAAGCTTTGCACAAGCATAGCAAGCTTTGCATGGTGTTATTGAACCTGTACCGATTTGGTATATTTCAGATTCTATGCCTTCTTCTTCTAATGTGTTCGCTACTTCTTCCAATGCTGTATAAGTACAGCCGTTTTTGTGCGGTGAACCGTTAAATAACAATACCTTCATTTATTTTCTCCTTTAATATAGTCCTGTCTTGATATGCGATACGTATGGAGCTTCAAGTCTTTTTCTAATAACGACTTTATCTTGTTTATCCGTTTCTTATCAAACCATCGGTAAAACACTATCAACCCTTGTGTTTACTAATTTCACATATTGCATATATACTCCCTCAGCGACTGTTAAGCGTAAACACCTTATAATCTTATTATCTATGTACATTGTCTAAAGTCAATAAAACTGCACATTAAATTATATCGAAACATAATTATTTTTTTGTATTAGAATAGAATCTATGAATATAGATGCCGTAATAGATAGCACGCTTGCTCCGATAGCGGACAAGGTTTCCGGAGTTATATTTTCTTCGGTAACAATACATGGAATTAAAATAGAGTTTCTTGTAGCTCTGTTAATATTCTCTGCTGTATTTTTTACTCTGAGGCTTGGTTTTATAGGCTTTTGGGGGTTTAAACATGCCGTAAGATTAATTACGGACAACTTTGTACACAACAACCCTACGGGCTATCAGCGTAAGAAAAAAGGAGAACTTTCGTCTTTTCAAGCCTTAAGTGCAACGATTTCCGCTTCTGCAGGAATCGGCAATGTTGCAGGTTCAGCAGCGGCAGTATCAATAGGCGGGCCAGGGGTAATTTTTTGGATGATTATTGCCGGATTGTTTTCGATGGCATTAAAATTTTCGGAAGTTTTGCTTGGCGTTAAATTTCGTCACACAAACCCTGACGGAACGGTATCAGGCGGGCCTATGTATTATATTCCTGTAGCATTCAAAGGCAGAGGCAAATCGATTGAAAAAATAGGAATTGTTCTCGCAAAAATTTATGCTGTATGTGCTGTTTTTGCTATGATTGGCGGTTGGAACCTGTTTCAAATAAATGCTATGACTGCTCAATTTACGGAAGTAACAGGTGGGGATTCAAGTATTTTTGCTGATAACGGGTGGCTTCTTGGAGCGATAGTTGCTTTAATCACTTGGTTTACCGTAATCGGAGGGGTAAAAGCCATAGGAAAATTTACTTCAAAAGTTACACCTGTTATGTGTTCTTTGTACGTAGCAAGTGCGTTTTTGGTATGTATTTTAAACATAGGTCACTTACCGCATACAATTGAGATGATTTTTAGAGAAGCTTTTTCTCCAAAAGCAATGACCGGAGGAGCTTTTGCGTGTATGCTATGGGGATTCAGAAGGGCAATGTTTGCGAATGAATCAGGACTTGGTACTGCACCGATTGCATTTTCTGCGGTAAATACAAACAAACCTGTTGTACAGGCTTTTATATCAATGCTTCAACCTTTTGTCGATACAGTTATTGTAGGTGTTGCAACTGCTTTCGTAATAGTTGTTTCGGGTGCTTATTTGAGCGTAGACGGAATTGCCGGTATTGAGCTGACTTCAAAAGCTTTTGGAACAATTTGCAGTTGGTTTCCTATTCTTCTTACGGTAATGGCAAGCTGTTTTGTTCTTTCTACTATGCTTTGCGGTTCATATTACGGAGTAAAAGCATGGAATTTTTTATTTGGCGGGGGTAAATTAAATACAAGAGTTTTTCAGGCAATTTATTGCATTTGTATAATTGCAGGATCTGCAATGAATTTCCGCTCAATAATCAACTTGTCGGATGCGGTTACATTATTTTTAGCTGTACCGAATTTAATAGCTGTTTATGCATTGTCAGGAATAGTTGTAAAGGAGCTTAAACGCTACTGTGAACGCTATGAAGTCGGAAAAAGTATTGCAAATCAACTCAGGTAATAAATTATGTTAAGCGTCTTGAAAAATTCGTATATGATGTTTTGGCGATAAATACAGAATTTCATGACACCGGAATGATTAGGCTGTGTGTTATTCACAACATAGCATCAAACAAACAGCCTGACGGCAAATATGATTTTTTAAATGCGATTTCTATTGATGAGACCGGTATGCATTTCCCCCCCCCCCCAGAAGACTTTTTTAACAAGGTAAAATGAAAAACTGCACCGACATTTTCTAAAATAAAAGCCTTTTTCTCTAAGTTATTTAATATCTAAACTTGTTGGAATATAATTTCTGTTGTAAAATGATGCATATTTACAAACAAAGGAAGTATTATGCCGAAAATATATTTTGTGGATGTAACGAACAGAGACGGGGTTCAGACTTCAAGATTGGGGCTTGCAAAACTCCAAAAAACAATAATAAACCTGATGCTTGATGATATGGGAATCACTCAGTCGGAATTTGGTTTTCCTACTACAATGCACGAAATTAACTATTTGAACGCAAATTTGGAACTTGTAAAGCGTGGTGTTATTAGAAAAACAAGGCTTTCAGGCTGGATGAGAGCCATTACATCAGATGTTGAGCTTGCTTTTGGCAATTGTCCTTTGCTTGAACATTGCAATCTGTCTCAATCAACCTCGGTGCAAATGATTCGTGGTAAATATTTGGGTGCAAAAACAGCGGATGATATCTTGAGAATGACCTGTGAAGCTGTTGAATGTGCGGTTACAAAAGGTGCTAAGACAATTGGTGTTAATGCCGAAGATGCTTCCAGAAGCGATTTGGAGTTTTTAATAAAAATAGCAAAGGAAACAAAAAAATGCGGAGCACAGAGATTCAGATACTGTGATACTTTAGGCTATGAAGATCCTCATACAACTTATAACAGGATATTCCAACTTGCAAAAGCGGTAGAAATGCCTATAGAACTCCACTTCCATAACGATTTGGGAATGGCTGTCGCTTGTTCCGTTGAAGGTGCAATGGCAGCAGTTGATGCAGGGGTTGATGCTTATATAAATACAGCAATAAACGGCATGGGCGAACGTGCGGGTAATGCAGATTTGGTTTCCTGTCTTTTGGCTTGCTTAAAATCTGCAGGATTCAAGGGCAAATATGTTGTTGATGAGCAAATCGATTTGTCAAAATCGTGGAAGCTTGCCAAATATACCGCTTATGCGTTTGGGCTTCCGATTCCTATGAATCAGCCTGCCGTTGGTGATAACGCTTTTGCACACGAATCAGGCATTCACGCAGACGGTGCTTTGAAAGACAGAAGAAATTATGAACTTTATGATTTTGAGGAACTCGGTAGAGGCGAACCTGAAATTATTGAAACAGGGCGTATGATTACAACCGGAGAATACGGCGGTATTAAAGGGTTTAGAAACGTATATAATAAACTTGAAATTGAATTTAAGGATGAAAACGAAGCGAGAAATATTCTTGAACTGGCACGTTACGCTAACGTACATACGCAAAAACCATTAACGGAGAGCGAATTAAAATTTATATATCACTATCCGGATATTGCTGCAAGAATCATGACAGTAGAACCCTTCTACAGACCGGAAGGCGAACTTGAAAAGAGACTTCAGCAAGGCAGTTTTGCTATGCCTGAGCATATTATTTAAGGTTCTTATTGTATAATATTTGGTATTTTGGATTTATACAATATTCTGATACTTATTCACAACTTCTTTTATCGAATAAAATAAGTTTGTCAGTGTTTCAAAAACTTCGTTAAAAGGCATTGTGTCCGTATCAATTAACAAGATGGACTTGCCTTCAACACAAGATTTTGGTACAGGGGCAAATTTGATTTTTTTAAGAATTTCTCTGTTAATATTTTGTTTTAAAATATTCCATTCGTAAGGAGTAAACGGGGTATAGATTCTTATGCTCTCACTTGCTTCACGTACAACCGAAATTCCGCATTCCGTTGCTGTTAAACGTATTTTTATAAGCTTAATAAGGTTTTCAACTTCATCAGGAATTCTTGAAAATCTGTCTTTCCATTCGGATACGATATAGTCAAGCTCAATTTCATTTTTAACATCCGCAAGACGTTTGTATTCAATCATTTTCTGTTCTTTTGAACCGACCCATTCATCAGGAATAAATGCCGTTACATTGATGTCAACGACTGTCGGCTTGACTTTATTTACCCCTTCGCCCTTAAGTTCGTTAACTGTTTCTTCAAGAAGTTGGCAATATGTATCAAACCCGACATTTATCATGTGTCCGTGCTGTTTTGTACCCAAAATGTTTCCGACACCTCTTATCTCAACATCACGCATGGCTATTCTATATCCGCTTCCGAGAGTCGTAAATTCCTTTATCGCTTTTAATCTTTCGGAAGCTTCTTGGGTTAATTCTTTATTTTTCTTGTAGAAACAGTAACAATAAGCTTGTTTTTCGCTTCTTCCAACACGACCTCTGAGTTGATAAAGTTGTGCAAGTCCGAATTTATCAGCATCATGGACAATTATTGTATTTGCATTCGATATATCCAAACCGTTTTCAATAATCGTTGTACAAAGCAATATATCGCTTTCGTGGTTATCAAAACCGATTATAACTTCTTCAAGTTCTTTTTCGCTCAACTGCCCGTGACCGACTGCTATTCGTGCATGTGGAACAAGTTTTTGGAGCTGAAGTTTAAATTCGTTAATTGTTTCGACTCTGTTATACAAATAGAAAACCTGTCCGTCTCTGTCAAGTTCATTTGTAATTGCATTTCGTACAGTTTGCTCGTTAAACTCTCCGACATAAGTTTTAATGGGAAGTCTGTTTTGCGGAGGAGTGTTTATTATTGAAATATCTTTTATTCCGGAAAGCGACATATAAAGCGTTCTCGGAATCGGAGTTGCTGACATTGAAATTATATCAATGTTTTCTCTAAATTCTTTCAACTTTTCTTTATGTCTTACTCCAAACCTGTGTTCCTCATCTATGATGAGTAAGCCCAAATCCTTAAAAATAACCTTGTCTTGCAAAAGTGCATGAGTTGCAACAACTACGTCACATTTTCCTGTTGCAAGGTTTTTAAGCGTTTCTTTCTGCTCCTTATTGCTTCTGAATCTGCAAAGAAGCTCGACATCGACTCCAAAAGGCTTAAATCTTTCGGAAATCGTTTGATAATGCTGTAAGGCAAGAATTGTTGTCGGAACTATTACGGCAACTTGTTTTAAAGATGTTACCGCCTTAAACATGGCTCTCATTGCAACTTCGGTTTTCCCAAATCCAACATCTCCGCATATCAGTCTATCCATAGGATTTGAAGACTCCATGTCAGATTTAATTTCTGTTATAGCTTTCATTTGGTCAGGAGTTTCTATGTATTCAAATGCTTCTTCCATTTCAACCTGAAGCGGAGAATCCTCTGCAAACGCAATTCCTTCCTGCATTTTTCTTCGTGCATAAAGTCTGAGTAAATCATACGCAATAGCCTCAACAGCTTTTTTGACTCGTGCTTTTACTCCTTCCCAATCACTTCCGCCCATTCTGGAAAGTTTTGGCTTAATCTGCCCCGAGCCTCTATATCGGCATAACATGTTGATTTGCTCCGCAGGAATATGCAATTTGTCTTTGTTTGCATATTCAATTGTCAAATAGTCTTTTAATTGACCGTCAAATTCCTGTTTCGTAAGACCTATGTATATACCAACCCCGTGAACAGAATGAACTACATATTCCCCTTCTTTTATGTCGTTAATATTTTCAATATACTCTGCTTTTTCTTTGTATTTACTCCTTCTGACTGACGGAATATCTTTTTGACGTTTGTTAAAAAGCTCTCTGTCTGTAATAATTAGCATTTTCCCGTCAGGCATTTCCGTACCGGATGAATTTATATTATCGACATAATTCGAATTAAAAATGCCATATTCGGACAAAATTTCTTTTACACGTTCCTTAAAGTCTGTCGCAATAGTGATTTCATAGTCTTTCCTTTCAAGCAAAAATTTGGATAACCTTTCCATATCTGCATCAAATATTGGTATGGTTCTCGAATCAATATCTATAACCTCATTTGATTCATCGGAAAGAAAGTTATTCAGATAAATTTTTTGAAATACTGCGGATGTCTGCCGAATTTCCGCTTCGCTAAAATGGTTTAAATTTTTTAAAGATTCTATTTGTTCGGTTTTTATAGCTTCTTCATAGGATTTTTGCAAGTTTTCTTCAATCTGTGCAAGCTTTGCATTTAATTCTGCTATTTCGTCGAAGACAATTATGTAGTCTTTAAAATAATCCAAAACCGAAACTAAATCTGGATTAAAATAAGATTGGTATACATTTACACCCTCAAAATATCCTTCCTCGTTAAATTCTTCTTTCAATTTTGTGCTAAATTCTTCGGGTGCTTGTTTCGGCAAAACAAATTTATACAACGGATAAATTTCTGTTTCTTTAATTTTATCAATTGATTTTTGAGTTTCATTATCGAAAAACCTTATATCAACAATTTCGTCTCCCCAAAATTCAATTCTAATGGGTAAATCATAAAGAGAATAAATATCGGCAATATCTCCTCTAATCGAAAATTCGCCAATGTCAGACACCATTGTCGAGCGTTTGTAACCGAATGATACGAGTTTATTAAGCAATTCTTTTTGTGAAATAGAATCTCCGATTTTAAGACAAAGTTTATTTTCATCAAAAAATCTGATGCTCGGAAATTTTTCGGTAATTGCTTTAATCGGCATTATGACAAAATCCGAGCCGTTTTTTAAGACTTTTATTTGCTTTTGATAATCATATAAACTTGCCTGCAAAGTTTCATAGGGAGATATATTTGTGTAAGGCAAAACTTCTGACTTAATTCCAAATAATATCTCTAAATCGGCATTATACTTTAATGCGGTCTGTTCGGTTGAAGTTATAAACAGTATTTTTTTTCCAGAAATATCCGCAATATTTTTAGCCATCCAAATCCGGCTAAATGAGGTTAAACCTGTTAGAGTAAACCCCCTTCCGGCCTTAATTAATCTTTCAAAACTTTTATAAAATGAACAATTATCGGGCTTCATTCTTAAAATTAGGGCTTTCGTAATCTATTCCCATTTCTTTTATCGCAGCAATAAATCTTTCTGCGCAGGCATGTTGAACTTCCGGAGGTACAACACGCAATATTTCAACGGTCTTTGAAATAATAGGGTCTTTATCGTACCATCTTGAACCGTTAACAGGTTTTACCAAATCGTAAAATCTGTCGAGTGCATCCTTGGATACTTTTTGCTCAAGTTTGTCCAGAAATACAACCGCATGTTCTTTCAATTCATCTTGATAATTTTTTAAAAGCTCTATAACCTCTAATAATTTAGGGTCATGGTCATACCATCTCTTATAAACGGGACTCATTCACTACCCCCATTGAATTTGGTTCTAAATTTATATCTTCGTCGTTAAAACGTACAATTTTCGCACCTAGAGAAGCAAGCTTCTTTTCAAAAGCTTCATACCCTCTGTCTATATGATGCAATTTTTCAACGATTGTTTCTCCGTTTGCCATAAGCCCTGCAATAACCAATGCTGCACCTGCTCTCAAATCGCTCGCTGCTACATGTGCACTCTCAAGGCTTTTTACACCCTTTATTATGGCGTGATTTCTGTCCTGATGTATATCAGCGCCCATTCTTCTTAAATCAGGAACTTGCATAAATCTGTTTTCATAAAGACTTTCGGTAATAATCCCTACCCCGTTTGCAGTGGTTAAAAGACTCATTGCAATTGCCTGTAAATCAGTCGGAAATCCAGGGTATGGCTGAGTTACAAAATTTATGGAATTCAGTCTTCCTCTTGCGCTTACTTCAATTGAAGTCGGATCTGCAAGTTTTATACCGGCTCCCATTTGAATAAGCTTATCATTGAAAAACGTCAGGTGTGCAGGATAAACATTTTTTATTAAAGCTTTACCCCTTGTTGCAACAACAGCCGACATAAAAGTTCCTGCTTCAATTCTGTCGGGGATTGTGGTATATTCTGCGGAATGGAAATTTTCAAGCTTCACACCGTTGATAACGATTTCAGAAGTCCCTGCACCGATGATATCAGCGCCTATTGTATTTAAAAAGTTTGCCAAATCAACGATTTCAGGCTCTTGAGCAGCATTTTGAATTCTTGTTGAACCTTGTGCCGTTACTGCAGCAAGCATAAGATTTTCTGTTGCACCGACTGACGGAATATCCAAGTATAAATCAGTTCCGACAAGTTTCGGTGCTTTTGCGTGAACATAACCGTTTTCTATCTTGATTTTTGCACCCAAAGATTCTAAGCCTTTTATATGAAAATCAACCCTGCGCTCTCCGATTGCACAACCGCCGGGGAGAGCAACAATAGCTTCTTTGCATCGTGAAATTAATGCACCCAGAATAGTAAAAGATGCTCTCATTTTGCTTACAAGTTCATACTTTGCTGTAATTGATGAAATATTTGTTGCATCAACAACAACAGACTTTTCTTCCATATTATAATCAAGCTTTGCTCCTAATTCCGACAAAACCTTAAGCATTATTTTAACATCCGTCAAATCAGGCACATTGTATATTTTTGTGCAGCCTTTAACCAAAATAGCTGCCGCAAGAAGCTTTAATACAGAGTTTTTAGCTCCGCATATTGATACTTCGCCCCTCAAAATTTCTCCGCCATGTATTCTAAACTTGTCAGCCAAAATTCCTCCAATTTACTCTATAATCATACAATTATTATTCTCTATTGTAAAGCACGAAATATTTGTGACAAATTTGAGTATATACATGATTTTAGTTTTCATATATTTGATATATACAGATTCTAGATTTGGTGTATACAGTTTTAAGGAGTGTAACAATTTTAAAAAAAATAAAACAAAAAAGGCAATTTTGCAAAAAGAAAATACTTTATATAAATGTAAGGATTAAGGAACCGAACAAAACAAAAAACAAAAGAAGCGACAAAGAGTTGGATAATTTATTTCAACCAAGTCATAAAAAAGATTCTTTTTATACTCTCTCTTAATATCCTCGTGTTTATTTAATGTTGCCGTTATTCAAATGGCAACTTTTTCTTTTTATATACAGTTTTATATCAAACAAAATGTTTTTCATCTGTTTAGCGGGTTAATTTAAATGTTTTAGTATCTCTTGTGCGATATATTCCATTCCGGTATCTCCGGGGTGTGTGGACATATCCTTAGTTACAATACATTTAGAGCCATTCTGTCGCATTGAGACAGTTCCTTCTTTAGATTGAAAATTCTTATTTCCTATGATTGCTGAGATATCAACAAAGTCACAACCGGAAATTTCAGCTGATTTTTTCCGTATTGCGTTAACGTCTTTATTCCAAAAATCGCCAACAATAATTACTTTGGCATTTGGTGCTTTATCCTTCACATAATTTATAAGATGTATAAAATCTTGTTCCAAAGTTGTTATGTCCTGCACATTTTCGCCAAGTTGTATTGAAACAAGATTAAGTTTTTTATCTAAATATGTATCAAGCAGACAAAGGGTTTCTTCTCTGTTATTGCTTCTTTCCCATACTGCGAAATTATATGGATAAGCAATTACTTTCGGATGATTTTTCAATAAGCTTTTTTGTACAAGGTTAAAATAATCATTATCGGGTTTTGTGGAACACATACCATGTCCGAATTCAGGTGTAAGGGTTATACTATTTCCTATTGCCAAATAGTTGAAGGCATCGGAAGAGTATTCTGTCTGATACTTGTAATAGTGTGCAAAATAATCAAACTCGGTTTTAAGTAACTCAAACTTTGAACTGCCAAAATTTATATCTCTACATAGTCTTTTATAGCCTGAATAAATGATAATTTCGAAAATAAGGCATACTGTTATTAATGCTGTAAGGACTGCTAAAAATATGTTTTTTAGTGACATTATTTTCTCCGATTTCTTTATGCAATTTAAAGATTACTTTCACGAGGTAATACATGTGATTACTTATACCATGTTTTGGACAAGTGGTCAATACATGTGGCGGTTTTTATTATTAATAGCTACGTGTAATGTTTTTATGGGTGGTTAAATAGTTTATCTTAATAGAAAGATAAGGGGTTTTGTATGGATTATACGAAAGAATATGTGGCAGGTATTATTAAAAATGCCAGAAAAGAGCAGGGTTTAAGACAATCTGAACTTGCTGAAAAAGCTGGTATAAGCGAAAAACATCTTAGTAAAATCGAAACCGGTAAAAATTATCCTGCTCTGGATAATTTCTTTAAAATAGCTGAAATTTTAAAGCTGTCTTTTAAAGATTTTGGAATAGCAGAGAGTGGCATTATTTCTGAACGTAAAAATGAATTACAGAAAATTATTCATACTTCTTCAGAAAAAGAGTTGAAATTGTATTTGGAAATTATAAAATACGATTAGAAGATATTTGTAATTCCGTTAACAGCATAAGAGTTTTTGCAGTTGTGTAAAAACAAGTGACAGAGGATTGGTGCGTGTGAAAATAAGATTTGTACAAGAGTTTATTGATATATTAAGGGGAAAAGTTTTGTATCTGCCTGGTATAATTCGTACGTACTGTGCTTATAAGCATGTGAAAGATTATCAAACGCTTGCCTTGGGTTCTTCTCACATGGGTTCGTATATTCCTGATGATTCGGGAATAAATATGAGCATGGCGTCGCAGGATTTGTACTATTCTTATAAATTATACAATCTTTTGTATAGTGAAAACCCGAAAATAAAAAACATTATTTTGTCGTTTTCTGTATTTACTCCGGGGCATTGTCTGATAAAAACAAATGAAAAGAAGCTTGCTGTTTTATACAAAGTTATGTACGGAATTGATTATCAGTTTCCTGAAATTGCAAAAAAGAAGCATTTACCGTGGTTTGAAAAACACTTTAAATCAAAGGTCGATGAGTTTTATGAAAAAACCGAAAAGAATCCGGATTACAGAGGGGGTATGCCAAAAGATTATTTTGATACTACCAATATAAATCCTGAAAAAGCTAAAAAAATAGCATTAAAGCATTATAAGGGAAATCAGCGTGAGAGTTCTCAAATGGAATATTTTGAAAAATTTATGGGAGCAATTCAAGAAAACAACCAAAATTTGCTTATTGTAATATCTCCCATGCCGGCTGAATACAGAAATACTTTGCCTGAAAAAGAGATTCTGTTTGAAAAATTATATTCTGCGTGTTCAAAACATCCCAAAGTTAAAATATTAAACCTGTATGACGATAACGGGTTTGAGCATGAAGAATTTTATGATGAACATCATTTGAACATAAAAGGTGCTAAAAAGATTTCGAGGATTATTAATGATATCTTGGAAAAGGAGTTTTGTCTAAAAGTCTGAATTTTTGGTGGAAATAATATACTGAGAAAAGCAGAAAAAATGGGGAAAATTTTTGTTTCGGATAAGCAAAATGTACAAAGAACACAACTATAAAAGATTATAACTAACTGATTATAATGGTTTATTTTTAAACTGATTTTTAATATATTTTAATTTAAGAGAATCAGAGGAAAAACGATGTCTAAAATTTCGGTTTTAATGTCGGTATATAACACAAAAGAAGAATATTTGCGGGAAGCTGTTGAAAGTATTTTAAACCAAACTTTCAGCGATTTTGAACTTATTATTGTTGATGACGGTTCGGATAAAGATATTACAGAATTTATACATTCCTTCAATGACAACAGAATCAAATTTTTTAAAAATGAGCGGAATATAGGTGTTTCTGAGACCAGAAACAGACTGCTTAATATGGCACAAGGAAAATATACGGCATTTCAGGATTCTGATGATATAGCTTATCCGGAAAGATTAGAAAAACAGGCAAAATTTTTGGATGAACATCCTGAAATTTCTGCAGTGGGTTCTCTGCTTGAGTGTTTTCCTCATAAAAAAATTTTTCAAATGCCCGAGAATCCGAAATTTGTGGATTTATTGTGCGGTGCAATTTTGAGTCAGCCAACTGCTATGCTGAGGCTGGAAGATTTTAGAAAATACGGACTGCATTATAACCCTGATTTAAGAACTGCGGAAGATTATGAGTTCTTTTCAAGAGCGATGGAACATCTGAAATTTTATAACATACAAGAGCCTCTGATAAAATACAGAATGTCTCAAAACTCACTTTACCACAAGACAAACAAGCAGGCATACAAAACAGAAAAAGAAATAAAAGCAAAGTTTTTGGGCTTTTTAACCGACGATATTGTGTTGCAAAAAAAAATTATGAAAACTATTACAGATTACCATAAGAAAAAGAGCGGATTATTTGAAAAACTTTTTGCTGTAAGAAACGAGTGGTATGGAGATGAAAAATATAAGATTTTGACGATTTTAGGGTTAAAAATAAAGTTAAAAAAATATAAGGAAATATAAAGTGGCAGCAAAAATAATAAAATTTCTTGGCGGTATTGGAAACCAAATGTTCGAATATGCTCTTGGAAGAGCGCTTGAGGAAAAAACAGGAGCAAATGTATTTTACGATATATCTTCTTTTGAAAAAGCAAAAAAATATATTGACGGCGATACCGGAAAATACAAAAACGGTTTGCAAATAAATTATTATGAGATAACTATATTGCCAAATGTTAAAGCTAAACTTGCGGGTAAATTTCAAACGCTTGCGATAAAAATAATGAATCTAACAGGACTTTCAAAAAATAAAGCATTTTTGCAAAAAATAATATTTACATCCTCTGAGAAAGAACTTGAGGTTTATGCAGATATTATAAATGCGCTTAAGAAACATTTGTAAAGGTGCTCTTAAAGCATCTGAGCTTATCAACGACACATTGAAAAAGGAGCTTATTTTAAATGTCTGATTTTTTAGTAGAAATAACGGCAAAACTGGCGGTAATATTTATACCCGTGAAAAGTGTGAAACGCAGAATCCGTGACAGAATTAAGACATTTTTGTACGGTTATAAAATAGTAACTAGAGCAAAAGAGATTGGCAAAAATTTTATATGTTTGGGCAGGTCACATTGTACTAAAAATACAATAATAAAGGACAATGTTCGTATAAACGGATTAAAAGTAGATGGTTTTGGTAACCTGATAATCGGGAATTACTGCCAATTCGGTCAAGATGTTCGTATATTAACCTCAAATCATGATTATGATAACGGAACAACTATACCTTACAGTACAGATAATATTATAAAAAATGTCGAGATTGGGGATTTTAGCTGGATTGGTACTGGGGTTATGATACTACCTGGTACTAAAATTGGCGAGGGTGCTATTATTCAGGCAGGAGCCGTTGTACATGGAGAAGTTCCGCGTTGTGCAATTGTTGGCGGGAACCCGGCACAAGTGTTTAAATACAGAAATATTGAGCAATTCGACAGATTAAAAGAAGAAAAGAAGTTTATTAATTACTACGATTAATTATTGACACTTATTAATTATTACTTTACACTCAAAGATAAGACGCTTTGTCTAATATGTGTTGCTATGTAAGGATGTATAAGAGGAGTATATATGCCTGAAATTTCGGTTTTAATGCCGGTATATAACACAAAAGAAGAATATTTGCGGGAAGCTGTTGAAAGTATTTTAAACCAAACTTTCAGCGATTTTGAACTTATTATTGTTGATGACGGTTCGGATAAAGATATTACAGAATTTATACATTCCTTCAATGACAACAGAATCAAATTTTTTAAAAATGAGCGGAATATAGGTGTTTCTGAGACCAGAAACAGACTGCTTAATATGGCACAAGGAAAATATACGGCATTTCAGGATTCTGATGATATAGCTTATCCGGAAAGATTAGAAAAACAGGCAAAATTTTTGGATGAACATCCTGAAATTTCTGCAGTGGGTTCTCTGCTTGAGTGTTTTCCTCATAAAAAAATTTTTCAAATGCCCGAGAATCCGAAATTTGTGGATTTATTGTGCGGTGCAATTTTGAGTCAGCCAACTGCTATGCTGAGGCTGGAAGATTTTAGAAAATACGGACTGCATTATAACCCTGATTTAAGAACTGCGGAAGATTATGAGTTCTTTTCAAGAGCGATGGAACATCTGAAATTTTATAACATACAAGAGCCTCTGATAAAATACAGAATGTCTCAAAACTCACTTTACCACAAGACAAACAAGCAGGCATACAAAACAGAAAAAGAAATAAAAGCAAAGTTTTTGGGCTTTTTAACCGACGATATTGTGTTGCAAAAAAAAATTATGAAAACTATTACAGATTACCATAAGAAAAAGAGCGGATTATTTGAAAAACTTTTTGCTGTAAGAAACGAGTGGTATGGAGATGAAAAATATAAGATTTTGACGATTTTAGGGTTAAAAATAAAGTTAAAAAAATATAAGGAAATATAAAGTGGCAGCAAAAATAATAAAATTTCTTGGCGGTATTGGAAACCAAATGTTCGAATATGCTCTTGGAAGAGCGCTTGAGGAAAAAACAGGAGCAAATGTATTTTACGATATATCTTCTTTTGAAAAAGCAAAAAAATATATTGACGGCGATACCGGAAAATACAAAAACGGTTTGCAAATAAATTATTATGAGATAACTATATTGCCAAATGTTAAAGCTAAACTTGCGGGTAAATTTCAAACGCTTGCGATAAAAATAATGAATCTAACAGGACTTTCAAAAAAATATAAAGAAAGAGATGCTTTTAATTATGATGAAAATATCTTTAAAGATGACAAATACAGATATTTTACGGGATATTTTCAGAATGAAAAATATTTTAAATCAATAAGAACGCAGCTTCTTAAAGATTTCGAAATGCCTCCTTTGAGAGAAAATGATGACTATAACAAAGCCCTGATGGCTGAAATTGAAGCTTCAAACAACCCAGTTTTTATTCATGTAAGGCTTGATGACTATATAAAATTGGGATATGTAATTTCGATGGACTATTACAAAAAAGCTGTACAGTATATTAAAGAACGGGTTGAAAATCCGACATTCTTTGTTTTTTGTGCCGAAGACCCTGATTTTATCAATAACGAATTTGATATAGGTTGTGAGTTTAAGCTAATAGGCGAAAAGAATAAAACTCGTGAAACTTTCCACGAAAATATGCGTTTGATGAGGGCATGCAAGCACGGAATAATAGCAAACAGTTCATACTCCTGGTGGGCGGCATGGTTGATTGAAAATCCCGATAAAATAATAACAGCACCTTCTCCTTGGCTTGACGGAGATGATAAAATTATTTGTGAAGATTGGATTAAAATAGAGGCGTAAATATGAAACTGAAGTATGTTATAGAAGATGTTTTAAGTGTAAAGTATGCTATTGCGAGTGTTTTGGCGGGGCTTATTCCGGTAAAATCTGTTCGAAAGCCGTTGCAGCAATACATAACCCGAAGAAAAGGAAAAAACAGAATTGAACGAGCTTCGAGAAGAATTTCTTGCGTTATGGGTAAATATTCATACTGTGACAAATCATGCTACGTAGGAAATCCGCAGACTACAATCGGAAAATACTGTTCAATTGGGAGAGATGTTTCAATTGCACCGGGAAATCACCCGTTGAATTTCCTTTCAACCTCATCTTATTTCTATTGCGGATTTTTAGATTGGAATAATTCCAAAAAAGATGAGTATGACAATACTTCAATTCCTTGCAAGATAGGAAATGATGTTTGGATAGGTCATGGCGTATTTATAAGGGATGGTATTACTGTTGGAGACGGTGCTGCTATTGCCGCAGGTGCTGTTGTAGTAAAAGATGTTCCTCCTTATGCCGTAGTAGGCGGAGTTCCGGCAAAAGTTATTAAATACAGGTTTGACGAAGAAACCATTAAGAGATTACTTGAATTAAAATGGTGGGATATGGATGAAAAAATTCTCAAAGAATGTCCTTATCAGGATGTAAATAAAGCGATTGAATTTTTGGAAAAATATAAAAATGAAAAACAATAAAATTTATAAAATAGATAAAAACGGTAAAAAGCACAGAGTTTTTTTTGTTTGGGGTTTGCATATAATTTGGACGGGAAGCAATTCGACGGTATACTTGCACGAACCTTGCGTAAGATTTTGCAATTCAAAGCTCATTATGGGAAACAATTGTACTGCAACATTCAAGTCGTCCAGAACAAAGCTAAAAAAAATGGAGCTTCATGTTTGGTCGGAAAATGGCTCCCTTGAGGTTGGTCATAATCTTTTACCGAACTTTAATTGCAGAATTAACGTATACCGAGAACCAAATTTGCATGTAAAAATCGGAGATGATTGCATGATGGGACCGAATGTTGAGATTTCGGCATCTGATGCACACTGTATTTACCAAACGACGGACGGAAAGGTTTTGAACAGAGGTGGAAATATTACAATCGGCAATCACTGCTGGTTAACCTCGAATGTTTCAGTATTCAAAGGTGTTACAATTGCAGATAATTGTATTTTTGGTGCAGGAGCGAATGTTACTCGAGATTGTACTATACCAAATGCTTTATATGTCGGCTCTCCTGCAAAAATGATAAAGGAAAATGTTAATTGGAGTTATCATTTTCCGGAAGGAGATACTTATGTTCAATAAAATAGAAGAATATCTATACAGGCATCTAAGACGTGTTAAAAACAAAGCATACGGCTATGTTTATCTGCCTAATTACAATAACAAAGCCAAAATAATTGACGGAGATTCTAACTTATACAACGAATACGGCGAAAAGCTTGAGGAATTTTTTATCAGAGACAAGCATTACAGAACTCATCCATATAGGGAATCACGCTATTTTACTTGGGATAGATATAATTTTGGTTTAAAAACGCATTTCTATTCACATGAATCAATGCTTGAAACAATGGGCAACCCAGACAGAAGATACGGATTTTTGACTGAAACAGAAACTATTGTTCCAAAATCTTACAAACTTTTTGATAAATTTAAAGGTTTAGAAAAAGATTTTGATCTTATTTTTACTTACTCTGAAAATTTATTAAACAAGCTTGATAATGCACGTTTTGTTCCTTTTGGGGCAACACTTTTCAACAGTTCATTTGCACCTTCTGATATTCATAAGCATAAGACAAAAAATGTTTCTATTTTATCTTCTGCTAAACACATGTGCAAATTGCACAATTTCAGATATGATTTGGCTTGGAAATGCAAAAATGAAAAACTTGCCGATACCTTTGGAACATTTGACGGAGGCGGTTATGTTACTTTGACCGAGCCTTTAAGGGACTATCGTTATAATATTTGTATTGAAAACGCACAAGAAGCATATCTTTTTACGGAAATTATTATTTGTGCTTTTGCAAATCAAACGATTCCGATATATCTTGGTGCAACAAAAATTGGCGATTTCTTTAATACTGACGGAATTATTCAAATAGATACAAAATCAGATATCAAAAAGGTTCTCAAGGAATGCACAAAAGAGGAATACGAAAGACGGCTTCCTGCGATACTTGATAACTATGAACGGGTTAAAAAGTTCACAAAACCGTTTGACTATTTGTACGAAAACTATTTAGCGGGTTCAAAAAATTAGACTGCTTTCTTAAGAGCGTTGTAAACCTCTTTAGAAACCATGCCGGCTTCAACATCTTCGGCAATTACGGACAAGGCTTCTTCTTTTGTCATTGCTGGTTTATAGCTTCTTTCCTCTCTCAATGCTTCATATTTATCTGCTACAGACAAAATCTCTGAGTCTAAACCATATTCAAATTCATTTAAAACTGCAGGATATCCGCTGTTATTTCTGTTCTGATGATGATATTTTATCAATTCGATTGCTCTTTCATCAAGGTTTTTGTCTTTCAAAAGTTCAGCCCCGAGTTCGGAATGTTGTTCCATTATTTCCCATTCGTCGTCTGTCAGTTTACCTTCTTTGTTTAAGACGTGTTCCGGAATTAACACTTTGCCGTAATCGTGGAACATTGCAGCTTCCTGTAGAGAAACAGGATTCACTTCTGATTTTAATTCAGCCGGAAGGCTTGAGTATATTTTTGATGCAGTAACACGTGTTGACCGAAGATGTCCGTTTTTAAGTTTTTCCAGTTCTTTTTCATTAACTTTAACCGGGAGGTTATGTTCGGAAAGGATTTCTCTTATACGTGGATTTGTTTTTGCTACAGTTTCAATTTCAGCCTTTGTTCCGAAATTGTCGTACAGCGGATTGGATGAATATCCGTCACTGCTCGGAACACCCTTGGGAATATAGGTTGTCGGATTGCTTCTGAAACCTATTTGAGATAAATTAAAACCGCTATTTACGTTAAAATTACTGTAGATTGATGACATTAATACACTTTCACACAAATTGCCTATATATATATCAAGTTTTTTTTTAATGAAAAATTGCTGTGAATAAAGTTTATCTGTTACAAAAGTTTATATTTGAAATTTTAAAAGAAGGTTTTTTGTAGTATAATTTCGGTGTATCAACAATTTTTGGAGAATGTTATGCAAGAAGTTTTGGAACGAAAATCAATTAAAAATATAGATTTTAACTGCGATTTGGCACAGGCATACGGAGTTTACAAAAATACAAACGAATTTGAACTTCTCGATTATGTTAGTTCAGTCAACATTTCTTCGGGATTTCATGCGGGAGATCCTGTTACAATAAAAGATGCACTTTTGAAGGCTAAAGAAAAAAATCTTGCAATCGGTGCGCATATAGGATTCAATGATATTCAAGGATTCGGGTATCGTTCGGTTGACCTTAAAGATGAAGAACTGGAAGCTCTGGTTGTTTATCAGGTAGGTGCAATAATGTCATTTGCTCGTGCTTACGGATTAAGTATTGAACATGTAAGACCCCATGGTGCTATGTACAAGATGGCAGGTGAAGATTTTGAATTCTCGGCTTCAATAGCAAAAGCGGTAAAAAAATGCTCTGAATGGCTTATATATTACGCTCCGGCAGGAGATATTACGGAAAGAGTCTCGGAAGAAACAGAAATCTCCGTTGCAAGAGAAATATCTCTGGAAAAAACGTATAATGCTGATTTGACGATTGATTACGAAAAAGAAGATAACACAAATAATTATGAATTAATAAAGAGATTCCAACACCTTCTTCACACTTCTCAAATTGGCAACAGTCTTGGCGGAATGAGTTTTGCGGAAGTTGATACAATACATTTTTCAAACAAGTATAAAAATTCACTTGATTTAATCAAGCAGGCAAGAGAACTTATTGTTCCCGCACCGGTAAATTACAATAATGCGAAGATTTCAGGCTGGGTAGATTAATTATGGTTGATTTAAAAAATAGAAAAATAAAAGTTACAAAAGACGTAGGCTGGCTAATTCCGGGGTTAAATGTAAAGCGCTGGCTGTTTTTAATTTTTGTCGGTTCAATATTTATGGTTTTGGGACTCCTTATTATTATGGATGTCCGGCCTATTTATATGATGATGGAATTTATAAGAAAAGCGGCATTGATTCTGCCTTCAAACCTTTTAGCGGCCATATTTTTCATAATAGGTGCTATTGTATTTTTTAAAGGCTGGAAAAAAACAACTTTGTCAATTATGGATATGGATTCATTGAAAGGAAACACATCCCTGCTTGAGCGTTTGTATAGGAGGAGTAAGCTGAATAAAGGTGCTAAAGTGGTTGCAATAGGTGGCGGTACAGGGTTATCGATGCTCCTTAAAGGTATAAAAAAATACACAAATAATATTACAGCAGTAGTTACAGTAGGCGATGACGGCGGAAGTTCGGGCAGATTAAGAGAAGAAATGGGAATTCTTCCTCCCGGAGATATAAGAAACTGTATTGCAGCTCTTGCCGATGACGAAGATTTGGTTACAAAACTGTTTCAATATCGTTTTAAAAAAGGCGAAGGTCTTGAGGGACATAGTTTTGGTAATTTGTTTTTGACTGCAATGTGTGCAATTACGGGAAATATGGTCAAGGCTGTTCGTGAATCTTCAAACGTACTGAATATTAGGGGTGTAGTTCTTCCGACAACGCTTGATGATATGAAGCTTGCTGCAGAATTTGAAGACGGAACAATTGTCCAAGGGGAATCTAATATTCCTGAGGCACACAAAAAAATTAAGCATCTGTTTACCGAGCCTTCTGTGTGCAGAGCTTTGCCGGAAGCTATGGATGCAATTGCAAATGCTGATTTGATAATTTTAGGTCCGGGAAGTCTTTATACAAGCGTTATTCCGAATCTTCTTGTAGCGGGAATTGTTGATGCAATTGAGCAATCTCATGCAAAGAAAATTTATGTATGCAACATTATGACTCAGCCCGGAGAAACGGATAATTATTCGGTAGCAAGCCATGTAAATGCTCTCTTAAGCCATGCCGGCGGCAAAAGAATTCTGGATGCAGTTTTGGTAAATAACTCACTTCCGGTCAATATTTCCGACGGATATGCAAAAAGCGGGTCTTATCCGGTAAGGCTTGATATGGAGAATCTTATACCTACGGGAGTAACTGTGGTTTCGCAAAAGTTGCTTCAAGAAAATAAAGAAGGGCTTGTTAGACATTCCTCGAACAGGGTAGCAAGAGCGGTTTACTACTGGTACAGAAAATCAATGAAAAAATAATCAGAGGATATCGTGGCGAAAAGTGTATTGAATTTTCAAAAATTAAAAGACAATGGTGAAAAAATAGCTATGCTTACCGCATATGATTATTCGACCGCTCAAGTATTAGATAAAGCCGGTATAGATGCAATTCTAGTCGGAGATTCTCTTGCTATGGTTGCTTTAGGGTATGAAAATACTTACAACATAACTGTTGATGAAATGTTGATTTTTATTAAAGCTGTTGCGCGGGGTGCAAAAAATTCTTTTATAATAGGCGATATGCCTTTTATGAGTTACAATCTGTCGATAGAACAAGGTTTGGAAAATGCCTCAAAGATGATAAAAGCTGGTGCAAATGCTGTAAAACTGGAAGGATGTAATGAGCATATCATTGAGCTTACAAAGCGTTGTGTTGAGTCAGGAATTCCTGTGTTGTCCCATCTCGGGTTTACTCCTCAATTGATGAACACAATTGGAGGACACAAAATCCAAGGAAAAACCGCAGACAATACTGAACGCATATTAGAATGGGCTAAAAAGCTTGAAGAAGCAGGTGCGTTTGGGGTTGTGCTGGAATTAATTCCGGCTGTTAGTGCGGAATATCTTACTAAAAACCTGAATATCCCTACAATCGGTATTGGGGCGGGTGTAAATTGTTCGGGGCAAATTGTAGTAACGGATGACATTTTAGGAAAATTTACGGATTTTGCTCCAAAGTTTATTAAAAAGTTTGCAAATATACACGATACTGTATTACTCGGGGTTGAAAACTACAAGAAAGAGGTCAAGTCAATGATGTTCCCGTCAGAAGTCGAATCTTTTGAGTTGAATGAAAGCGAAAGAGAGAAATTGAATGCTGTTAAATAATATAAAAGAAGTTAGAGAGCAAATAAAAGAGTGGAAGTCAAGCGGGCTTAAAATCGGTTTGGTTCCGACAATGGGAGCCTTGCACGCAGGACATTTGAGTCTTATGAAAAAAGCAAGAGAAACGTGTGATAGGGTAGTTGTTTCCGTTTTTGTTAATCCTATTCAATTCGGGCCGTCAGAGGATTTTGACAAATACCCGAGAACGCTTGAAGCTGATACAAAACTTTGCGAAAGAGAAGGGGTTGATATAGTTTTTGCACCTTCTGCGGACGAAATGTACGGCAAAGGTCAAAGGCTCTCAAATGATACTTTGACGTATGTCTGTCCTCCGTTTTTCTATGTAAATAAGCTTTGCGGTAAGACACGTACGGGGCATTTTGACGGAGTTTGTACGGTCGTTTTGAAATTATTTAATATTATACAGCCTGATTTTGCATTTTTTGGGCAAAAGGATGCTCAACAGGTTGTTATAGTAAGAAAAATGGTTAATGATCTGAATGTACCGCTACAAATTGTTCAATGTCCGATTGTCAGGGAAGAATCAGGTCTTGCCTTGAGTTCAAGAAATAAATATCTTTCGGAAGAAGGTAAAAAAGAAGCTCTTGTATTAAGCAGGATTTTGAATAATATAAATCTTTGTTTCAAAAAAGGTATTACGGATGTTTCGGCACTGAAAGAAACTGCATATTCGTTTTTGACGGAAAAACATGATATGGAATACCTTGAGCTTGTCGATAAAAATACTTTGGAAGAAAAACAACAAGCGGATGCAGATACGATTGTGCTGATTGCGTGCAGAGTTGAGGGAGTCAGGCTTATAGATAATATATACCTGGGAGAGTAATTTGAAAAAAAAACAATTTGATATATTTAATTTTTTCAGAAGTTGTGTACAGTTTTTTCAAATAGTTGTCATGTTTTTTTTAATGTTAAATCTTTTATATTGGATTCAGCATTTAATCGGTTTGAATTTGGCTTGGATGAATTTTGCTCATCCTGTATTGGATTGGTATATAGATACAGGCGCAAAAATATCTGACGGTTCGATAGATATCATGGGAACTGTTTTTGAATATAAATACATTTTGGCTACAAGTTTATATATTATTACGTATTTTTTGGTTAATTTTTTGAATCCTGTTATTAATGAAATCGAATATCAAAAAACTGTCTACAAAAAACAAAAAGAGGCATCTTTTAACAAGGCTTTACTACAAGAGCAGACTGCACGGGAAGTCAGAGTAAACAAGTACAAAATTCTAGTTAAAACTTCAATAAAAAAACAGTTTGCCAATGCAAATTTCGGATATACTTTAGAAGAACAGAATCGAATAATGAACAAGTTTTTAGTAGAGAAAACCGGAGTTCAGCCTGACGTTCTTGAATACGGATTTTTGTATTCTTTCAGTCATTTTAATAAAATAGATACAATTTTGGAAATATTTTTCAGGCTATTAAAATCAAATGCTCCGCTGGATTATGTTATTTGCGTACAAACAATGGATAAATCAGAGTCGGAGTGTCTAAATAAAATTAAAATGCTTGCGGAATTAAAAATAACAAACAAGATAACAATGCTTGCGGAAACAGCATACAGATATAGTTTTAACGAAACGGCTTTGTATAAAACCGTTATACTCGGAGAATATCAAAAACCTACAGGAAGTATTGAAGTTTGTGGGTTTGTGGAATAATATTTTTAATATAAAATATAATAAAAAAACAAAATATAATAAAAAAGGGGACTATTATGAGATATGATGCAGGAGAAGTTATAACAGCAATGGTAACACCGTTTGATGAAAAACGGGAAGTTGACTATAACAAGGTTGAAGCGCTGGCTTCTTATCTTGTTGAAAACGGTTCTGATGCGGTTCTTGTTACAGGAACAACAGGGGAATCTCCGACATTAACTTTTGATGAGGAAATAGAAATATTGAGCAGTGCAAAACGCGGAGTAAGCAACAAAGCAAAAGTTATTATGGGTACAGGTTCAAATTGTACCGAAACAGCTGTTATGATGTCTAAAAGAGCAGAAAAAGAAGGTGCTGATGCAATTCTTTCTGTTGTTCCTTATTACAATAAACCTTCTCAAAGCGGTATAATTGAACACTTTTCAGCCGTTGCAGAAGCTGTTAATCTGCCTGTGATTATATATAATATTCCTTCAAGGACGGGTGTTAATATGACTCCTGAAACGGTTAAAATACTTGCTAAAAAATATCAAAATATTGTAGCGTTAAAACAAAGTTACGCTGATATGGATACGTTAACCGAATTAAAAACTGTTTGCCCGTCGGATTTTGCAATATATTCAGGAGATGACAGTCTTACTCTTCCGATGCTTTCTTTAGGTGCGCATGGTGTAATTTCAGTTGCATCACATCTTTTCGGAAATGAAATAAAGTCTATGATAAGAAACTTTAAAACAGGCGATATTACTACTGCTAAGAATATGCACATAAAACTTTTTCCGATATTCAAGAAGCTGTTTATGGTATCTAATCCTGTGCCTGTTAAAACCGCACTTGCAAACAAAGGTTTAATAGAAGAATACGTAAGACGTCCGCTGGTCGAAATGACAAAAACCGAAAAAGCTGAGCTTTTGTTTACCTTGGATTCAATTTAAGAAAATTGAACAAAGTGAGTGGAAATTTTTATAAACTACTTTATTCTCACAACTCATTCAACTCACTTATTCACTTTAATAATGTTTGACATATAATTAATGACAAAGGGTATAAAAGGAGTAAATAAATGAAAAACAAACTGGCGATGTTTTGGGCGATAGTTTTGATAATCATTGCTTCAGTCGTGACAATTTGTATGAAACCGACTAAACTCGGACTTGACTTGGTCGGCGGTTCTCGATTGGTTTTGGAAGCTCAAACAACTGATACAATTTCACACATTACACCGGATATGATGTCCAGCCTGCAGTTTGCAATTGAAAACCGTGTTAATAAACTTGGTGTGTCAGAAACAGTGGTTCAGCGTTCCGGAGATAAGCGGCTTGTTGTTGAAATTCCTGATGTTTCTGACTTAAATCAGGCAAAAGCTTATTTGGGCGAAACTGCGGAGCTTGATTTCAGAAAACCTGTTATGAAAGACGGTACTGAAGAATGGGTTGCAACTGGTTTATCGGGTAAAGACTTAAGTAGTGCAAACCTGAGTACAAATTCACAAAACGGACAATGGGTTGTAGACTTGGAATTTAATGCAGCAGGTACAAAAAAGTTTGCAGAGCTTACAAAAAAAATGGTAGGTCAGCAGATGGCGATTTTCTTTAACGGCGAACTTCAATCGGCTCCTGTAATAAGAGAACCTATTACCGGCGGGAGAGCTCAAATTTCAGGCGGAGATACAGGATTTGCTTATGAAGAAGCAAAGAAAATGGTTGACCTCTTGAACGCAGGTGCATTGCCGATTCCCGCAAAAATTATTGAAGAAAATACTGTTGGGCCAACGCTTGGTGCTGATAGTATTGCAAAATCAAAAATTGCAGGTGCAATCGGTTTAGGATTTGTAATGTTGTTTATGGCCCTTTATTACAGAGCTCCGGGGTTAATTGCTGATATTGCCCTTATTTTATACGGAATAATGCTTTTTGCATTGTTTAAGGCTATTCCTGTAACTTTGACTTTGGCAGGGATTGCCGGGTTTATTCTTTCAATCGGTATGGCGGTTGATGCAAACATCCTTATTTTTGAAAGGACAAAAGAAGAACTAAGAGCCGGAAGAACATTGTTTACGGCAATAAACTCGGGATTTGACAGAGCATTTACAAGTATTTTTGATTCAAACATGACAACAATTATTACTTGTATAATTCTTTATTGCTGTGGAACGAGTATTGTAAAAGGTTTTGCTTTGACTCTTGCAATTGGTGTAGTAGTTTCAATGTTTTCTGCAATTACGATTACGAAGAACTTTATGCATCTTGCATTTGGCACGGGTAATCTTAAAAATCCGGCGATGTTTGGTTTGAAGCCTGAAGAAATCGGTGAAGGATTTCAAGCGGTTGAAACGAAACGTGAAAAGGCAAAATTTGGTATATTGGATTAAGGGTCAATGTATTTAGTTGGTTGAATAACCTACAAGATTAACGATAAAGGATAAAAGAAATGAAGTTAAAATTAGATATAGTAAAATACAGATGGTTATGCTTGTGTATATCGGCAATTCTCCTTCTTCCGGGGGTATGTTCAATGATATATTCAATTATTACGTATGATACACATACACCAATAAGAGTTGGTATTGATTATACAGGCGGTACTACACTTCAATACAGTGTTCAAGAAGCGATTACGAACGACAGATTGTCTGCAATTCGCAAGGGGCTTGAATTAAATGGAATTGAAAATCCAGCACTCCAAATAATTAATGTAAAGGCGGCAAATGATGATAACTTAAAGGCAATTTTATCTGTAAGAACAAAATTCATTGATGAGCAGTCAAAGGATTTGGACAAGATTACAAAAGTTATCAGTTCCGAATTCAGGTCTTCGGAGCTTGTTCAGGTTGCTTCGGTTGGTCCGACACTCGGAAAAGAGTTGTTTAAAAATTCTTTAATAGCATTATCTCTGGCTCTTTTGGGTATAATTGCATATTTAACCTTTAGATTTCAGTTTGACTATGCACTTGCTGCGATTTTAGGTCTTATGCACGATACAATATTCGTAGTCGGCGTATTTTCGATTCTCGGTCTTGTATATGGTGTTCAAGTTGATGCACTTTTCGTAACTGCACTTTTGACGGTTATTGGTTTTTCTGTACACGATACTATTGTTGTGTTTGACCGTGTTCGTGAAAATTTAAAGTACTATTCAAAGAAAATGACATTCAGCGAAATTATGAACGGAAGCATTAATCAAACTCTTGCAAGAAGTATTAACACATCTTTGACTACACTGATAACGCTTTTGGCATTATATTTCTTTGGCGGTGTTACAACAAGAGATTTTGTTCTTGCAATGATTCTTGGTATATTCATCGGTACTTATTCAAGTATATTTTTCTGTTCAACGCTTGTTGATATATGGGAAGATAAAAATTTATCGACAAAAGTTGTTTCAGCATAATATTTGAATTGAAAAATAAAAAAGTCGGTTTTTTAAAGCCGATTTTTTTTTATTGACAATGCTTATAATTTATGGCGGTCTTTTGTTAAAAAGGGTTCTGATTTGTTGAAAAGCTGTAAAAATTATGTTAGTATAGAAGCACTACAGAGTAGATATTAAATAAGAGGTAAGAGAAGTATGAAAAAAGGATTTACTTTAATAGAAGTTCTGCTAACGCTGTCGATTTTAGGGGTAATAGCAGCGATAACGATTCCTATGCTGAATGCTAATATTACAAAGAAGGAAACGGAAACTTCTTTTGCAAGGACAGTAAGCTTGTTTGAAAATGCAAATACACTTTTGATGAATGAAAAAGATGTGCCAAACCTTGATGAGGCAGTAGGAACAGAGGTGGGAAAAATCGGCGACGATGAGTCTCTAAAATATATTGAAACAATTGCGGATTATTTGAACTTTAGATCGGGTATCAACAATAAAACAACTTCATACACGGATTTTTCATACGCAAATGAAATAGCAAATTTTCCAGAGAATGACACAAATTTATATATATCAGAAAGTGGCTCGTTAGCTATGTTTCCAATGGAGGATGAGGAGTCTGAAGAATTTTATCTCATATATATCGACTTAAATGGGGTATCAAAAAAACCTAATGCTCTGGGTCGTGATGTGCAGGCATTTAGTATAAACCGTTCTACGGGTAAAGTGTACGGAGCAGGCTCTAAAAGAGGTGGTTGGAAAGCCGGCGAATCTGAAAATTTATGTTCAAGCAATGTTGAGGGAGCCGGGGAATTCTGTGCAGGTTCAATAATGGATAATGACGGCAAGATAACGTACAAGTGGTAGGTTTTTCCGGATATAACGACAACAAACGGATATATGCATTTTTTTGTCGTTATGACAAGAATTTTAAGTTTTGTAAAAACATGAAAAAATTTTTTATACTAAGCTGTTGACAAAGAATCTTGATGAGATAAGATAAAGAGGTTCGAACGAAAGCGAGACCTGCGGGTGTTGAAGAACTGAGTGATGAATTAAGTAATCGCAAGAGCGCAGGGTTGAGGCAGTCGGACATGAAAGCGAAATAATAAATAGCGAGAAGGAAGGAAGATCTGCGGGGGCAGGAGCC